>NZ_JBJQKY010000005.1:0-281899 GCF_046486595.1 Escherichia sp. WS3063 | reverse complement strand
CCCATCAGAAACCGGATATATGGCTGCACCTACCCGTTTTATTACATAACTGAAGAAAGCATTGCATTCCGGGAGCGTCCATATATGTTACCTCGCGCCCGACCCGGTAGCCGCAAGGGATAAGCCGAGGGTACCGCGCAGCGGCGATTTTGTTCGCCAGAGCCCGGGGGTGCAGGGGGCGGCGGCGATTGGCCGCCCCCTGCGCGCTCCTTGCGCCAGTGGCAATATGTGGCTTAGCTCATGAAAGGAGCGCAACAAGATGATGAATCAACATATAACAACATTTTAAAAAAAGCCTGACATTGCGCCAGGCCTTCTGCGTTAATTAATTACGTTTTTCCAGTAGAGTCCGGTAAATCAGACCACCGATAATACCGCCGACAATTGGCACCACCCAGAAGAACCACAGTTGTTCTAACGCCCAGCCGCCCCGGAAGATAGCAACCGCGGTGCTGCGCGCCGGGTTAACAGAAGTGTTAGTCACCGGAATACTGATTAAGTGAATCAGGGTTAAGGCCAGACCAATAGCGATCGGCGCAAAACCAGCAGGAGCGAATTTGTCGGTTGCGCCGTGGATCACCAGCAGGAAACCTGCACTCAATACCAGTTCAACTACCAGCGCGGAAAGCATGGAATAACCGCCTGGCGAATGCTCGCCATAACCGTTAGAAGCAAAACCGCTGGCTGCCGCGTCAAAACCCGTTTTACCACTGGCAATTAAATACAGCAGCGCCGCCGCAACAATACCGCCGACAACCTGGGCAATTACGTAGCCAACGACTTCTTTTGCCGGGAAACGTCCGCCAGCCCATAAACCAATAGTGACCGCCGGGTTAAAATGACCACCAGAAATATGACCAACAGCAAAGGCCATCGTCAGAACGGTCAGACCGAATGCCAGCGCCACGCCGGCAAAACCAATGCCTAATTCCGGGAAGCCTGCGGCCAGTACGGCACTACCACAGCCACCAAAAACAAGCCAGAAAGTACCAAAACATTCAGCTGCTAATTTTCTGAACATATCCACCTCAATTAAAAATTGACCCTGTGAAAAATATGGTCTTTTTATAGGGTCGTCGTAAAAAAGTGACGACGGAAATAATGCGCGGCTATTTTAAAAACGAAGGCGAGTCATTCACCAGATAAATAAATCCAGTAAATTTGATTTAGGGCAACAGCGGGTTGCCCCATATAGTCATTTGTCTGATTGACAGTGTAGTGCAAGCAAAAGATTTAATCCTTTAGGCGTAATAAAAAATAATTTATCATGCTAATTATTTGATTTTGTTGTTTTTGCAGGCTTATCAGCAAGAGGGAGTATAACGCGATTATTCGCTCATTTTTCAGACATTTGCCATGCTTAAATGTGATGTCATCACGTATTAGCATGGCCTTTCCCGTTATACTGCCAGCGTAAAGGATAAGTCACATATTTCTGGAGGGGATATGATTCTTGAGCGCGTTGAAATTGTGGGTTTTCGCGGTATCAACCGTTTGTCGTTGATGCTGGAACAAAACAACGTCCTGATTGGGGAGAACGCGTGGGGTAAATCCAGCTTGCTGGACGCCTTAACCCTGCTGCTATCGCCAGAATCAGATCTCTACCATTTTGAGCGCGACGATTTCTGGTTCCCGCCGGGAGATATCAACGGACGGGAACATCATCTGCATATTATTTTGACCTTCCGCGAATCGCTGCCAGGCCGACATCGGGTACGCCGCTATCGGCCACTGGAAGCGTGCTGGACGCCATGCACCGATGGCTATCACCGTATTTTTTATCGTCTGGAAGGGGAGAGTGCGGAAGACGGCAGCGTGATGACACTCCGCAGTTTTCTCGATAAAGACGGACATCCGATTGATGTCGAGGATATTAACGATCAGGCACGCCATCTGGTGCGTTTAATGCCGGTGCTGCGCTTGCGTGATGCCCGTTTTATGCGCCGTATTCGTAACGGCACGGTGCCAAATGTCCCTAATGTGGAAGTCACCGCGCGCCAGCTCGATTTCCTCGCCCGTGAGTTGTCCTCACATCCGCAAAATCTCTCTGATGGACAGATTCGTCAGGGACTTTCCGCAATGGTACAGCTGCTTGAGCATTATTTCTCTGAGCAGGGGGTCGGACAGGCGCGATATCGTTTAATGCGGCGGCGAGCCAGCAATGAGCAACGAAGCTGGCGCTATCTGGATATCATCAACCGGATGATTGACCGACCTGGTGGGCGCTCGTATCGGGTTATTTTGCTCGGCCTGTTTGCTACTTTGTTGCAGGCAAAAGGCACATTGCGACTGGATAAAGACGCCCGTCCATTGTTGCTGATCGAAGATCCAGAAACCCGTTTACACCCCATTATGCTTTCAGTTGCCTGGCATCTGTTGAATCTTCTGCCATTGCAGCGCATCGCTACTACCAACTCGGGAGAGTTGCTTTCGTTAACGCCGGTAGAGCATGTTTGCCGACTGGTACGTGAGTCCTCGCGCGTTGCCGCCTGGCGTCTGGGGCCGAGTGGTTTGAGTACCGAAGATAGCCGACGCATCTCTTTCCACATTCGTTTTAATCGTCCATCATCGCTGTTTGCACGCTGCTGGCTGCTGGTGGAAGGGGAAACAGAAACCTGGGTTATCAACGAACTGGCGCGCCAGTGTGGACACCATTTCGATGCCGAAGGGATTAAGGTCATTGAATTTGCCCAGTCCGGGCTAAAACCACTGGTGAAATTTGCCCGGCGAATGGGGATTGAATGGCATGTACTGGTCGATGGCGATGAAGCAGGGAAGAAATATGCCGCTACGGTACGCAGCCTGTTGAATAACGATCGGGAAGCCGAACGAGAACATTTAACGGCGTTACCGGCGCTGGATATGGAACATTTTATGTATCGCCAGGGATTTTCCGATGTGTTCCACCGCGTGGCGCAAATCCCGGAAAATGTACCGATAAATCTGCGCAAAATTATCTCGAAAGCGATCCATCGCTCTTCCAAACCCGATCTTGCCATTGAAGTGGCAATGGAGGCCGGACGTCGTGGTGTGGATTCCGTACCGACGCTGCTGAAAAAAATGTTCTCACGCGTGCTGTGGCTGGCGCGCGGTCGGGCCGACTAACTACAAAACATCGTGTCCATTTGTGGCTGAATAGCGTCGAGCATCTCATAGCGCCGACGGTATTCAGCCCGTTTTTTACTGGCGATTTCGGCAATCTCTTTTCGTGCTATCTGTGCCGGAAGGCGGTAATGGCGTTCAGCATCACATACGCCGCCAACCGACTCCCAGAACGCGTTGTAATCGGCATGGATCTTGCCTTCTTTATCACGATAACGCAGGCTGCGGTAAATATGCGTTTCATTGCTGACGGCAATAATCTGCTCTACCTGCAAACGTTGGGCAAACAGACAGGCCGCTTCCATCACAAGGCGTTTGGGAAATAGCCCGTGGCAGGCTTTCGTCGCATTCTGGATTTCCTGATGTGGAATTTCCCATTTTGCGCCTTGCAGTCCGCCAATAAACATTGTTCTTTTCCCCTGATATTCACACAGGGTAAACGTGATCTCTGCCAGAGGAATACCTTCGCTGTTGCGGAACAGGATTGTGCTGTCACCTTCTTTATCCATTGAGATCATCATGGTCAGCTCAAGTGTGAACTGCTCGCCGTTTTTGCCTTCCAGCTTCGCCAGTTGCAGCCCGGGGGTATTCAAATATAAGCTGAATTCTTCCGCCGACATACACCCGCGGAGTAACGCATAATGGTAACGTAACGCCTCCAGCAATTGCTTACGGCTAAGATTCGCCGCAAGGTAAGGGCGATGCAGACGCACAGGCAGTCGCGGCTGGCGCGTTAACAACACATTGAGATTGGGCCAGTGGGAAAGTTCGTTCATCCACTCAACGCTTAAACGCGGCATAATCAACGAGCGCAGCAAAAATTTCTGGCGAAAACTACGGCGATGCCAGAATTTACCCGGCCGACACTGTCCACGTGCCAGACTAAGAAAAAGTGACAGGCTGCTGAGAGATTCAGATGGCGTAAAGGTCCGTTCAGTTAGCTGCGACATATTCATGAAATCAATGGTTATACATGACGTCGATTTCACCATTGCGTATCTTAACCAAACATCAATAGTGTGATTACTAACGTAAATTTTAGGGTTTTGTTGATATTTCGTTGAAGTTAATGACCCGGATTGGCATATGGAGTATTCAGAATATTTATGAAAAAGCGGAAAACCGTGAAGAAGCGTTACGTTATTGCGCTGGTGATAGTCATTGCCGGGCTGATTACGTTATGGAGAATTCTTAACGCACCCGTGCCGACTTATCAGACGCTGATTGTGCGCCCCGGTGATTTACAGCAAAGCGTGCTGGCGACCGGAAAGCTGGACGCGCTGCGTAAGGTTGATGTGGGCGCGCAGGTCAGCGGTCAGTTGAAAACGCTGTCGGTGGCGATTGGCGATAAAGTAAAAAAAGACCAGCTTTTAGGGGTTATTGATCCTGAACAGGCTGAAAACCAGATCAAGGAGGTGGAAGCAACTCTGATGGAGCTACGCGCGCAGCGGCAGCAGGCGGAAGCGGAGCTGAAACTGGCGCGGGTGACGTATTCCCGTCAGCAACGTCTTGCACAAACGCAAGCGGTTTCACAGCAGGATCTCGATACCGCCGCGACGGAGATGGCTGTGAAACAGGCGCAAATTGGCACCATTGACGCGCAAATCAAGCGCAATCAGGCCTCACTCGATACGGCTAAAACCAATCTCGATTACACCCGCATCGTTGCCCCGATGGCCGGGGAAGTCACACAAATCACCACTCTGCAAGGCCAGACGGTGATTGCCGCACAACAAGCACCGAACATTCTGACGCTGGCAGATATGAGCACCATGCTGGTAAAAGCGCAGGTTTCTGAAGCGGATGTAATCCACCTGAAGCCGGGGCAAAAAGCCTGGTTTACGGTGCTTGGCGATCCACTGACGCGCTACGAGGGGCAAATCAAGGATGTGCTACCGACGCCGGAAAAGGTTAACGACGCTATTTTCTATTACGCCCGTTTTGAAGTACCCAACCCCAATGGTTTGCTGCGGCTGGATATGACCGCGCAAGTGCATATTCAGCTCACCGATGTGAAAAATGTGCTGACGATCCCTCTGTCGGCGTTAGGCGATCCGGTTGGCGATAATCGTTATAAAGTCAAATTGTTGCGTAATGGTGAAACACGCGAGCGTGAAGTGACGATTGGCGCACGTAACGATACCGATGTTGAGATTGTCAAAGGGCTGGAAGCGGGCGATGAAGTGGTGATTGGTGAGGCCAAACCAGGAGCTGCACAATGACGCCTTTGCTCGAATTAAAGGATATTCGTCGCAGCTATCCTGCCGGTGATGAGCAGGTTGAGGTGCTGAAGGGCATCAGCCTCGATATTTATGCCGGTGAGATGGTAGCGATTGTTGGCGCTTCGGGTTCCGGCAAATCGACCCTGATGAATATTCTCGGCTGCCTGGATAAGGCCACCAGCGGCACCTATCGCGTAGCCGGTCAGGATGTTGCCACGCTGGACGCCGATGCGCTGGCGCAACTGCGTCGCGAACACTTCGGCTTTATTTTCCAGCGTTACCATTTGCTTTCGCATTTAACCGCCGAGCAGAACGTTGAAGTACCCGCCGTCTATGCCGGTCTTGAGCGGAAACAGCGGCTGCTTCGCGCCCAGGAGTTGCTGCAACGACTGGGGCTGGAAGACCGTACAGAGTATTATCCGGCACAGCTTTCGGGTGGTCAGCAACAGCGTGTCAGCATCGCGCGGGCATTGATGAACGGCGGTCAGGTAATTCTTGCCGATGAACCAACCGGCGCACTGGACAGCCATTCTGGCGAAGAGGTGATGGCGATCCTGCATCAGCTGCGCGATCGCGGGCATACGGTGATTATCGTTACCCACGATCCGCAGGTCGCTGCTCAGGCCGAGCGGGTGATCGAAATTCGTGACGGTGAAATTGTGCGCAATCCTCCCGCCATTGAAAAAGTGAATGTTGCTGGCGGGACGGAACCTGTTGTCAACACGGCCTCTGGCTGGCGGCAATTTGTCAGCGGTTTTAACGAAGCGCTGACGATGGCATGGCGGGCGCTGGCAGCGAATAAAATGCGTACTTTACTGACCATGCTGGGGATTATTATCGGTATTGCGTCGGTGGTTTCCATTGTCGTGGTGGGCGACGCCGCCAAACAAATGGTGCTGGCGGATATTCGTTCTATTGGTACGAATACTATTGATGTCTATCCCGGGAAAGATTTTGGCGATGACGATCCGCAATATCAGCAGGCGCTGAAGTACGACGACTTAATCGCCATTCAAAAACAACCGTGGGTCGCCTCAGCCACACCTGCCGTCTCGCAAAACCTGCGCCTGCGTTATAACAATGTCGATGTGGCTGCCAGTGCCAATGGCGTGAGCGGCGATTATTTTAATGTCTATGGCATGACCTTCAGTGAAGGGAACACCTTTAATCAGGAGCAGCTGAACGGTCGTGCGCAGGTGGTGGTTCTCGACAGTAATACTCGCCGCCAGCTTTTCCCCCATAAAGCAGATGTGGTTGGCGAGGTGATTCTGGTCGGCAATATGCCCGCCAGAGTCATTGGTGTGGCGGAAGAAAAACAGTCGATGTTTGGTAGCAGTAAAGTGCTGCGTGTCTGGCTACCTTACAGCACGATGTCCGGGCGAGTTATGGGCCAGTCGTGGCTGAACTCCATTACTGTCAGGGTGAAAGAAGGATTTGACAGCGCCGAGGCGGAACAGCAACTCACGCGTTTACTTTCACTGCGCCACGGTAAGAAGGATTTCTTTACCTGGAACATGGATGGCGTCTTGAAAACCGTTGAAAAGACCACACGTACTTTACAACTGTTTCTGACGCTGGTGGCGGTGATTTCGCTGGTGGTGGGCGGTATTGGTGTAATGAATATTATGCTGGTGTCAGTGACCGAGCGGACGCGGGAAATTGGCATTCGCATGGCTGTAGGTGCGCGAGCAAGCGATGTTTTGCAACAGTTTCTGATCGAAGCCGTACTGGTTTGCCTGGTCGGTGGCGCGTTGGGAATAACACTGTCACTGTTAATTGCTTTCACCTTGCAGCTTTTCTTACCCGGCTGGGAGATTGGTTTTTCACCGTTGGCACTGCTGCTGGCGTTTCTCTGCTCGACGGTCACCGGGATTTTATTTGGCTGGTTACCCGCACGAAATGCGGCACGACTGGATCCAGTAGATGCTCTGGCACGAGAGTAATTTTTGCGATAAAAATGCCAGCCGATCGGGCTGGCATTTTGCCTTTAGGATGTACACAATGAGACAGAAGAGCTATGCGACTGCCGCTTCTACTTCGACGGGCACAATAACACTGGCGTGATTGCCTTTTGGCCCCTGGTGGACATCAAACTGAACGGATTGTCCAGCTTTTAGCGTTCTGTAACCATCCATCTGAATGGTGGAATAATGAGCGAAAATATCTTCGCCGCCGCCTTCAGGGCAGATGAAACCAAACCCTTTGGCATTGTTGAACCACTTAACAGTACCCTTTTCCATGCTTCGACATCCTTCGCAAATCTTATACAAGTAAGATGGAATAAACCGGGGTCAGAGAGGGGGCTGTTCAAAACCTCGCCAACTCTAGAAATACAATTTAGAGAATTAGGGCGAGCCGTCAAGCATTTGACAGGGGCCAGGGGGCAGGTATGAATCAAAAATTTGAAGCAGTTAACGCTATTGACAGGAATGTGACAGATGTCGCTGATGCCAACGATAGATGATAGTTATCTATCATGTGGAGTAGATTGGTCAGGCAAATAAGCTCTTGTCAGCGGCAGGGCGTTCTGCCGATAACCGTAACCGAAGATGATAACTGACAATGGGTAAAACGAACGACTGGCTGGACTTTGATCAACTGGCGGAAGAAAAAGTTCGCGACGCGCTAAAACCGCCATCTATGTATAAAGTGATATTAGTCAATGATGATTATACTCCGATGGAGTTTGTTATTGACGTGTTACAAAAATTCTTTTCTTATGATGTAGAACGTGCAACGCAATTGATGCTCGCTGTTCACTACCAGGGGAAGGCCATTTGCGGAGTCTTTACCGCTGAGGTTGCAGAAACCAAAGTGGCGATGGTGAACAAGTACGCGAGGGAGAATGAGCATCCATTGCTGTGTACGCTAGAAAAAGCCTGAATGCAGGCATAAAAATTGGGGGAGGTGCCTATGCTCAATCAAGAACTGGAACTCAGTTTAAATATGGCTTTCGCCAGAGCGCGCGAGCACCGTCATGAGTTTATGACCGTCGAGCACTTGTTACTGGCGCTGCTCAGTAACCCATCTGCCCGGGAGGCGCTGGAAGCGTGTTCTGTGGATTTGGTTGCGCTCCGTCAGGAACTGGAAGCCTTTATTGAACAAACCACACCCGTTCTGCCTGCCAGTGAAGAGGAGCGCGACACACAGCCGACGCTGAGTTTTCAGCGTGTACTGCAACGTGCGGTCTTCCATGTCCAGTCCTCCGGTCGCAATGAGGTTACCGGTGCAAACGTTTTGGTCGCTATCTTTAGCGAACAGGAGTCGCAGGCGGCATATCTGTTGCGTAAACATGAAGTCAGCCGTCTCGATGTGGTGAACTTTATCTCTCATGGCACGCGTAAAGACGAGCCGACACAGTCTTCTGATCCTGGCAGCCAGCCAAACAGCGAAGAACAAGCTGGTGGGGAGGAACGTATGGAGAATTTCACGACGAACCTGAATCAGCTTGCGCGAGTGGGCGGAATCGACCCACTGATTGGTCGTGAGAAGGAGCTGGAGCGTGCTATTCAGGTTCTCTGCCGTCGCCGTAAAAACAACCCGCTGCTGGTGGGGGAGTCTGGTGTCGGTAAAACCGCGATTGCGGAAGGTCTTGCCTGGCGAATTGTTCAGGGCGATGTGCCGGAAGTGATGGCTGACTGTACGATTTACTCTCTCGATATCGGTTCTCTGTTAGCGGGCACAAAATATCGCGGCGACTTTGAAAAACGTTTTAAAGCGTTGCTCAAGCAGCTGGAGCAGGACACTAACAGCATCCTGTTTATTGATGAGATCCACACCATTATCGGTGCGGGTGCAGCGTCTGGTGGCCAGGTCGATGCGGCTAACCTGATCAAACCGCTGCTCTCCAGCGGTAAAATTCGCGTAATTGGTTCGACAACCTATCAGGAGTTCAGCAACATTTTCGAGAAAGACCGTGCTCTGGCGCGTCGCTTCCAGAAAATTGATATTACTGAACCGTCGATCGAAGAAACTGTTCAAATCATCAATGGCCTGAAACCGAAGTATGAAGCGCACCACGACGTGCGTTATACCGCAAAAGCGGTGCGTGCGGCGGTAGAGTTGGCGGTGAAATACATTAACGATCGTCATCTGCCGGATAAAGCGATTGATGTTATCGACGAAGCGGGCGCTCGCGCGCGTCTGATGCCGGTCAGCAAACGCAAGAAAACCGTTAATGTGGCGGATATTGAGTCCGTGGTGGCCCGTATTGCACGCATTCCAGAGAAGAGTGTTTCTCAGAGTGACCGCGATACCCTGAAAAACCTCGGCGATCGCCTGAAAATGCTGGTCTTCGGTCAGGATAAAGCCATTGAGGCGCTGACTGAAGCCATTAAGATGGCGCGTGCAGGTTTAGGTCACGAACATAAACCGGTCGGTTCGTTCCTGTTTGCCGGCCCTACCGGGGTCGGGAAAACAGAGGTGACGGTACAGCTTTCGAAAGCTTTGGGCATTGAGCTTCTGCGCTTTGATATGTCCGAGTATATGGAACGCCATACCGTCAGCCGTCTGATTGGTGCACCTCCGGGATACGTTGGTTTTGATCAGGGCGGTTTGCTGACTGATGCGGTCATCAAGCATCCACATGCGGTGCTGCTGCTGGACGAAATCGAGAAAGCGCACCCGGACGTGTTCAATATTCTGTTGCAGGTGATGGACAACGGTACGCTGACCGATAACAACGGACGTAAAGCGGACTTCCGTAACGTGGTATTGGTGATGACCACCAACGCTGGGGTACGAGAAACTGAGCGTAAATCGATTGGTCTTATCCACCAGGACAACAGTACCGATGCGATGGAAGAGATCAAGAAGATCTTTACGCCGGAGTTTCGTAACCGTCTCGACAACATTATCTGGTTCGATCATCTCTCCTCCGACGTGATCCATCAGGTAGTGGATAAATTCATCGTCGAGTTGCAGGTTCAGCTGGATCAGAAAGGTGTTTCTCTGGAAGTGAGCCAGGAAGCGCGTAACTGGCTGGCCGAGAAAGGTTACGACCGGGCAATGGGCGCACGTCCGATGGCGCGTGTCATCCAGGACAACCTGAAAAAACCGCTCGCCAACGAACTGTTGTTTGGTTCGCTGGTGGACGGCGGTCAGGTGACGGTTGCGCTGGATAAAGAGAAAAATGAGCTGACTTATGGATTCCAGAGTGCACAAAAGCACAAGGCGGAAGCAGCGCATTAATCTAATTGTTAGGTAGGTTGGTGAAGTCCGTAATCTCGAAAGAGGTTACGGACTTTTTGTTTATGGGGTGGAGGAGGTTCAGACCCTTTTTTTGATGATGATGGTAAGTTATTGATAATTAGTGCTGCGGGTAGGTAAGGATAAAAAAGGGGGGCAGCAGGAAAATGAGATGGTTTTGCTTTATTAACAACGGGCTAGACGTGTAGTATTTGAGTTCACTGCCGTACAGGCAGATAAAATGCGAAAAAAAGCCCGTACTTTCGTACGAGCTCTTCTTTGAATATGGCGGTGAGGGGGGGATTCGAACCCCCGATACGTTGCCGTATACACACTTTCCAGGCGTGCTCCTTCAGCCACTCGGACACCTCACCAAATTGTTTTGCTGCCTGACCTCATGGGGGGCAACGGGGCGCTACTATAGGGAGTTGGAGTAAAACGGTCAAGAAGAATTTTAATGATAATTATTGTTTGCTCATACTGTAAACAAGTTGTGCAGTATATCTACATCGAGACAAGTTATGGACTTATACTTCCAAAGTACTTCCTACATATCACAAAATAAAAAGGCCGGTTAAACCGACCTTTTACTCGTTCTTTCTCTTCGCCCATCAGGCGGTAAAACAATCAGCGACTACGGAAGACAATGCGGCCTTTGCTCAGGTCGTACGGGGTCAGTTCAACAGTCACTTTGTCGCCCGTCAGGATGCGGATGTAGTTTTTGCGCATTTTACCGGAGATGTGTGCAGTAACCACGTGACCGTTTTCTAACTCTACGCGGAACATGGTATTAGGCAACGTTTCAAGAACGGTACCTTGCATTTCAATATTGTCTTCTTTGGCCATCTAATCCTCTGGGGTATCACTACCGTAATTTGAACCGGCAAGATAATGCCGAAGTTCTGTAAATAAGTAAAGATTTGCGCGCTAAATCGCAACAAACAGGTTCGGCACATTACTCCGAAAACACACGGCTAAGCCGCACCAAAAGCGCAACGTATAAGGGAGCGGTGAGATAAACGATAGGCGTTACCTGACGCGAAAATTCCTTATCGGCAGCGGGGTAATGAGCGTAACCAACTCTGCGACCGCAATTATAACACTCTGGGGAGAAATGTGCCGAAAACATTCATTCTTGTGGTGAAAACAAGCACCGTGGTACCCAGAAATTATTCGGCAATCGTCCGAGGCGCATTTGATTGAGATAATTTAGATAATCCCGGCGGGGAATTTCGCAGGCACCAAGCGAAGCTGTGTGATCGTTAAGGACCTGGCAGTCGATAAGCTTACCGCCATGACCAATAAATTCCTCACAGAATACCAGAAGCGCCGTTTTAGACGCATTTTCCATCCGGCTGAACATGGACTCGCCACAAAATAGCGTTCCCTGGGCCACGCCGTACATACCGCCGACAAGCTCATCTTCACGCCAGACTTCAATAGAGTGGGCATGACCGAGTTCGTGAAGGCGATGGTAGGCTTCGACCACGCCACGCGTGATCCAGGTTCCTTCTTCGCGATCGCTGGCACAGCCTTCAATGACCTGACCAAAAGCGTAATTCATCGTGACTCGATAGGGCGAGCGTTTATGAAATCGCTTCATACTACGGCTGATATGCAGTGATTCTGGCCATAGCACCGCGCGGGGATCGGGCGACCACCAGAGGATGGGGTCGCCTGGAGAAAACCACGGAAAAATACCACGCTGGTAAGCCATTAACAGGCGCGCAGGGCTAAGATCGCCCCCCAGTGCCAGCAGGCCGTTAGGCTCACGTAATGCGCCTTCCGGGGAAGGGAAGGCTATTGAATGGCGAGAAAGCTGAACCAGGCGCATGACCGCAAAACTCCACGCAAGTCGGATCGTTCAATAATAGCTTACAAACCCTGCTTAAACTGGTAATAACGCCCCTGTCGGGCAAGCAGTTCTGCGTGAGTACCTTGCTCAATAATTTGCCCGTTGTCCATCACTATTATTTGCTGGAAACGAGAGAGCCCGCGAAGTCGATGGGTGACCATTAACACCGTTTTCTCACGCATCATTTCTGCAAGTAATTCAAGGATCTGACTTTCAGTTGTGGCATCTAAGCCTTCGGTAGGTTCATCCAGCAATACCAGTGGCGCATCATGTAACAGCGCACGGGCGATAGCCAGACGGCGCAGTTCACCACCGGAGAGCTGGCGTCCGCCTTCACCCAACCAACTGTTGAGACCTGCATCCTCGAGCAGCTTCTCCAGACCAACGCGACGCAAGATCTCCGCCAGAGCCTCATCACTACTATCAGGCGAGGCGAGTAACAGATTATCACGCAGCGTGGCGCTAAACAGATGCACTCGCTGTGGCACAACGCTGATGGTCTGTCGTAGAGTCGCTTCATTCAGGCTGGCTATGGGGCTATCGTTAAGCAAAATCTCGCCCTGTTGCGGGTCCCATGCGCGGGTCAGCAGTTGTAACAATGTTGATTTGCCGCATCCGGTTCGCCCGAGAATCGCTATATGTTCTCCGGCGTTTACCTGAAGAGAAATCCCTTTAAGTGCCTGTTGGGATTGCTCTGGATAAGTGAACTGAACATCCCGTAATGTCAGCGAAACACGATCGGCAACACGAGTTTGGGTATCAGGGAAGGTGACTTCCGGTTTTTGATCCGTTAAGTCAGTGATCCGTACGGCAGAGGCAATGACTTGCCCCAGATGCTGAAATGCACCCGTTACTGGTGCCAGTGCTTCAAACGCGGCTAACGCGCAGAAGACAAACAGGGCAATTAACGCGCCGGGTTGAGCATTGCCGCCAACGCCGCCAGACGCCATCCACAGCATCAGGATCACCGCTAACGCGCCAATGAGCAGCATTATCGCTTGTGACAATGCGGTGAGTTCAGATTGACGACGTTGCGCTTCCAGCCACTGAATTTCGGTATTCTCTAACTGCGTGCGATAACGATCGCTGGCACCAAAAATGGTCAGCTCAGCTTGCCCTTGCAGCCAGGCCGTCAGTTGTTGGCGATACTGCCCGCGAAGATGAGTCAGATTTTGCCCGGTGCTTTTTCCCGCACGATAAAACAGTGGTGGCATAAGGAAAAGCGTCAGTAACATAATGCCGCCCAGCGTAAAGGCGAGGGTGAAATCAAGGAAACTTAACCCGATTGTCACCACCATAATCACCACAAAAGCGCCCACCAGCGGCGAGATAACGCGCAGGTAAAGATGATCGAGCGTATCAACATCCGCCACCACGCGGTTGAGCAATTCGCCCTGACGATAGCGCGCCAGTCCGGCAGGGGAGAGGGGCAGCAATTTGCTGAAGGTATAAATGCGCAGATGCTGCAACACGCGGAAAGTCGCGTCGTGACTTACCAGACGTTCAAAATAGCGCCCGGCAGTACGGGTGATTGCTGCGCCACGCACGCCCGCAGCGGGTAGCATATAGTTGAAGCTGTACAGTCCGGCAACCCCCGCTACCGCTGAGGCGGAGAGGAACCAGCCGGAAAGTGTCAACAGACCGATACTGGCGAGCAGCGTGACAATTGCCAGCACAATACCAAGACTTAACATCCATTTATGACGTTTATACAGTGCCAGATAGGGTAGCAAAGCGCGCATTTAAATCTCCTCCTGACGATGGGCCAGCAATGTGGCGAAAGGGCCACCAGCCACACTTAATTCCGCGTAACGTCCTTGCTCAATAATCTGACCATCCTGCATTACCCAAATGACATCCCAGTCAGCAAGATCTTCTAACTGGTGGGTGACCATTAACGTTGTCTGGCGCAGAGAGGCGGCATTAAGCGCCTCCATTACGCGCTGTTCACTGTGAGCATCAAGGCTGGCAGCGGGTTCATCCAACAGTAATAGCGAACAGGGATTTAGTAATGCTCGGGCCACCGCCACGCGCTGTGCCTGCCCCACGGAAAGGCGGGCAGCCTGGTCGCCAACAGGCGTATCAACGCCTTGTGGCAGGAGCGGTAGAAACTCACTGACCCAGGCGTTATCCAGCGCTGTTTGTAACTCGTGTTCGCTGGCATCAGGTCGTGCCAGTAGTACGTTATCCCGTAGTGTTGCTGCCGGTAATTGTGGGTTTTGCCCAACCCAGGAGAGATGCTTACGCCATGATTCCGGTGATAAATCGCGTAATTCTATCCCGTTGATTCGTAGCGATCCCTGATATGAGAGAAAACCAGAAAGCGCGTTCAGCAGTGAGCTTTTACCTGAACCGCTGCGACCAACCAACACTGCACGTTGGCCTGCTGGCAAAGTAAAGTTCAGCGGTCCAGCCAGCGTTTTACCTTCTGGTGATGTAATAAACAGCTCCTCGGCTTCAATGGTCACCGGATCGGTCGATGCTAATTCCGCCTCACCACGCTGCGGATGGGCAAGCGGGGTTTCCATAAACGTTTTCAGACTGTCAGCTGCACCAACAGCCTGGGCTTTAGCATGATAAAACGTACCGAGATCGCGTAATGGCTGGAAAAACTCCGGCGCAAGGATCAGGGCCAGAAAACCCGCAGCCAGCGTCACGCCAGTATCGTAGTGACCAAAATCCAGCTCGCCGAGATAGGAAAAACCAAAGTAGACCGCCACCAGAGCAATTGACAGCGAGGTAAAAAATTCGAGAATGCCGGAGGATAAAAACGCCAGCCGTAGCACTTCCATTGTCCGTTGGCGGAAATCTTCCGAAGCAGAACGAATACTTTCAATTTCAGCTTCACCACGACCAAAAATACGCAATGTTTCCATGCCGCGCAGGCGATCGAGAAAATGCCCACTTAAGCGAGCAAGAGCGAGAAAGTTACGTCGGTTAGCATCGGCAGCCCCCATTCCAACCAGCGCCATAAACAACGGAATTAACGGAGCAGTGCCCAGCAGAATGAGCGCCGCAGCCCAGTTAGAGGGGAAGATAGCCACCACAATCAGCAACGGCACCGACACTGCCAGCGCCATTTGCGGCAGGTAGCGTGCATAGTAATCATGCATATCGTCAATTTGCTCGAGTACCAGCGTCGCCCAGCTCCCCGCCGGTTTACCCTGAATCCATGCTGGCCCTGCTTGTTGCAGACGGTCGAGAACCTGACGGCGGATGGCAAAGCGGATATGTTGCCCGGCGTGATAACCCACTCGTTCGCGTAACCAGACTACCCATGCGCGCAGTACAAAGGTCAGAACCAGTAACGTAAAGGGAAGCAGCAGGGCTTCACGGGGAATACTCTCCATAATCATATGTTGCAGAATTCGCGCCATGAACCAGGCCTGGGCAATGATCAATATGCCGCTCACAAAGCCCAGCAGACGAGAAATATTCAGCCAACGTTGGGAGATGACGCTTTGCTGTTTTAACCAGCGGGTTAACTCTTTTTGACGGGATTTATTCATTGCACGCTTAGCAGGTGAGTTATCAGAATTATTTGCAGAGCAATGTTACAACGAGGAAAAAATAAAGGCGACCCATAGTCGCATGGTGTCGCCTTCTTTACTTTTGTTACTGATTTGTAAAATTATTTTGCGTCAGCTAAACCATCGAGGTAGCGTTCCGCATCAAGTGCTGCCATGCAGCCTGTACCCGCAGATGTAATAGCCTGGCGATAAATGTGATCCATCACGTCGCCTGCGGCAAAGACGCCAGGGATGCTGGTCTGGGTGGCATTACCATGAATACCCGACTGTACTTTGATGTAGCCGTTTTCCAGTTCCAGCTGCCCTTCGAAAATGGCAGTATTCGGGCTGTGACCGATAGCAACAAACAGACCTGCAACGTCGAGTGACTCGATGTTATCGCTGTTTTGCGTATCGCGCAGACGAACGCCAGTGACGCCCATCTGATCGCCGGTCACCTCTTCCAGCGTACGGTTGGTGTGTAGAATGATGTTGCCGTTCTCCACTTTATCCATCAGACGCTTAATAAGGATTTTTTCCGCGCGGAAACCGTCACGGCGGTGAATCAGATGCACTTCCGAAGCGATGTTAGACAGATACAACGCCTCTTCAACCGCGGTATTGCCGCCGCCGATGACCGCAACTTTCTGGTTGCGATAGAAGAAACCGTCGCAGGTTGCACAAGCAGAAACCCCACGGCCTTTAAAGGCTTCTTCAGATGGCAGGCCGAGATAGCGTGCAGAAGCTCCGGTGGCAATAATCAGCGCGTCGCAAGTATATTCGCCGCTATCGCCAGTCAGACGGAACGGACGATTTTGCAAATCAACTTTGTTGATGTGATCAAAGATGATTTCAGTTTCAAATTTGGTGGCATGTTCGTGCATGCGCTCCATTAATAACGGACCGGTCAGATCGTTTGGATCGCCAGGCCAGTTTTCCACTTCCGTGGTGGTGGTCAGTTGGCCGCCTTTTTCCATGCCGGTAATCAGCACAGGTTGCAGGTTGGCGCGCGCCGCGTAGACAGCAGCGGTGTATCCCGCCGGGCCTGAACCCAGGATAAGCAGTTTACTGTGTTTGGTCGTGCCCATGAGATCCCCATAGTTGTTGGCAGACAATGGGCAGGATTGTAGGGAATTTACAGACGTAAAAAAAGAGTATGACGATTTTGTTAACAATTTGTGCAATCGGCAGCATCGATAAGCAGGTCAAATTCTCCCGTCATTATCACCTCTGCTACTTAAATTTCCCGCTTTATAAGCCGATTAAATGATGAATAAACGCCCCTGTTAATGAATATCTGGCATGTTGTACTAAAAATCGATGTTTTGCTTTGACAATCCCCTGGTGTTTTGCGAAAACATTCGAGGAAGAAAAAAAACAGTATTCTTATATGCGCATAACCATGCATGTAAATACCATGTTTACCGTGCTAGTGAAATCTACGTATGGCGTGGACAGACGCCATTCGTGATGTCGATAGCTGCCACAAGGCAACGGTCTTCTCACCGTAGACCCAGGCATTGCGCGCCGTGAATCTTCATGATTTCGGTCTATCGTGACGGGTAGCGACTCTGAACAGTGATGTTTCAGGGTCAGACAGGAGTAGGGAAGGAATACAGAGAGACAATAATAATGGTAGATAGCAAGAAGCGCCCTGGCAAAGATCTCGACCGTATCGATCGTAACATTCTTAATGAGTTGCAAAAGGATGGGCGTATTTCTAACGTCGAGCTTTCTAAACGTGTGGGACTTTCCCCAACGCCGTGCCTTGAGCGTGTGCGTCGGCTGGAAAGACAAGGGTTTATTCAGGGCTATACGGCGCTGCTGAACCCCCATTATCTGGATGCATCACTTCTGGTATTCGTTGAGATTACTCTGAATCGTGGCGCACCGGATGTGTTTGAACAATTCAATACCGCTGTACAAAAACTTGAAGAAATTCAGGAGTGTCATTTAGTATCCGGTGATTTCGACTACTTGTTGAAAACACGCGTGCCGGATATGTCAGCTTACCGTAAGTTGCTGGGGGAAACCCTGCTGCGTCTGCCTGGCGTCAATGACACACGGACATACGTTGTTATGGAAGAAGTCAAGCAGAGTAATCGTCTGGTTATTAAGACGCGCTAACACGGAACAGGTGCAAAATCGGCGTATTTTGATTACACTCCTGTTAATCCATACAGCAACAGTACTGGGGTAACCTGGTACTGTTGTCCGTTTTAGCATCGGGCAGGAAAAGCCTGTAACCTGGAGAGCCTTTCTTGAGCCAGGAATACACTGAAGACAAAGAAGTCACATTGACAAAGTTAAGTAGCGGCCGCCGCCTTCTGGAGGCGTTGCTGATCCTTATTGTCCTGTTTGCCGTCTGGTTGATGGCTGCCTTACTAAGCTTTAACCCTTCGGACCCCAGCTGGTCGCAAACGGCCTGGCATGAACCTATCCATAATTTAGGTGGGATGCCCGGTGCATGGCTGGCAGATACGCTGTTCTTTATTTTTGGCGTGATGGCTTACACCATTCCCGTCATTATTGTCGGCGGTTGTTGGTTTGCCTGGCGTCATCAGTCCAGCGACGAATACATTGATTATTTTGCCGTTTCGCTACGCATCATTGGCGTTTTGGCGCTCATCCTTACCTCCTGTGGTCTGGCGGCAATCAACGCTGACGATATCTGGTATTTTGCCTCCGGTGGCGTCATTGGCAGCTTACTGAGCACTACGCTACAACCACTGCTACACAGTAGCGGGGGAACTATTGCACTGCTCTGCGTTTGGGCAGCGGGCCTGACGCTGTTCACCGGTTGGTCATGGGTGACCATTGCTGAAAAACTCGGCGGCTGGATTTTAAATATTCTTACCTTCGCCAGTAATCGTACCCGTCGCGATGATACCTGGGTCGATGAAGATGAGTATGAAGACGACGAAGAGTATGAAGATGAAAATCACGGCAAACAGCATGAATCACGCCGTGCCCGTATTCTTCGCGGCGCGCTAGCGCGTCGTAAACGGTTGGCGGAAAAATTCATTAATCCGATGGGGCGGCAAACAGACGCTGCGTTGTTCTCCGGTAAGCGGATGGATGATGACGAAGAGATTACCTACACTGCACGCGGTGTGGCTGCCGACCCTGACGACGTCCTCTTTTCGGGCAATCGTGCAACGCAGCCAGAATATGACGAGTACGATCCATTATTAAACGGTGCGCCAATTACCGAACCTGTTGCTGTAGCAGCTGCTGCTACCACGGCGACACAAAGCTGGGCTGCACCGGTTGAACCTGTGACTCAGACGCCGCCAGTTGCCTCTGTTGATGTTCCACCTACGCAACCTACAGTAGCCTGGCAGCCTGTACCGGGGCCGCAAACAGGAGAACCGGTTATTGCACCTGCACCGGAAGGTTACCCACAGCAGTCACAATATGCGCAGCCTGCAGTGCAATATAATGAGCCGCTGCAACAACCTGTACAGCCACAGCAGCCGTATTATGCGCCTGCAGCGGAACAGCCTGTGCAACAACCTTACTACGCTCCTGCGCCGGAACAACCGGTGGCAGGTAACGCCTGGCAAGCCGAAGAGCAGCAATCCACTTTTGCTCCACAGTCTACATACCAGACTGAGCAAACTTATCAGCAGCCAGCCGCTCAGGAGCCGTTGTACCAACAGCCGCAACCCGTTGAACAGCAGCCTGTTGTGGAGCCTGAACCCGTTGTAGAAGAGACAAAACCCGCGCGTCCGCCGCTTTACTATTTTGAAGAAGTGGAAGAGAAGCGTGCCCGTGAACGTGAACAACTTGCGGCCTGGTATCAACCGATTCCTGAACCGGTTAAAGAACCAGAACCGATCAAATCTTCGCTGAAAGCACCTTCTGTTGCAGCAGTACCTCCAGTGGAAGCCGCTGCCGCCGTTTCTCCGCTGGCATCTGGCGTGAAAAAAGCGACACTGGCGACGGGGGCTGCCGCAACCGTTGCCGCGCCAGTCTTCAGTCTGGCAAATAGCGGTGGACCGCGTCCGCAGGTCAAAGAGGGGATTGGCCCCCAGTTGCCACGACCGAAACGCATCCGCGTGCCAACTCGTCGTGAACTGGCGTCTTACGGTATTAAGCTGCCCTCACAGCGTGCGGCAGAAGAAAAAGCCCGTGAAGCCCAGCGCAATCAGTATGATTCTGGCGATCAGTATAACGATGATGAAATCGATGCGATGCAGCAGGATGAACTGGCGCGTCAATTCGCCCAGACACAGCAGCAACGCTACGGCGAACAGTATCAACATGATGTGCCCGTGAACGCAGAAGATGCAGATGCTGCGGCAGAGGCTGAACTGGCTCGTCAGTTTGCTCAAACTCAACAACAACGTTATTCCGGCGAACAACCGGCTGGGGCGAATCCGTTCACTCTGGATGATTTTGAATTTTCGCCAATGAAAGCGTTGCTGGATGATGGTCCACACGAACCGCTGTTTACGCCAATTGTTGAACCTGTACAGCAGCCGCAACAACCGATTGCACCGCAGCAACAGTATCAGCAGCCGCAGCAACCAGTTGCGCCGCAGCCGCAGTATCAGCAGCCGCAACAGCCGGTTGCACCGCAGCAGCAATATCAGCAGCCGCAACAGCCGGTTGCACCACAGCCGCAATATCAGCAGCCGCAACAGCCAGTTGCGCCGCAGCCGCAGTATCAGCAGCCACAACAACCGGTTGCGCCGCAGCCGCAATATCAGCAACCACAACAGCCAGTTGCGCCGCAGCCGCAGTATCAGCAGCCACAACAGCCAGTTGCGCCACAGCCGCAGGATACCCTGCTTCATCCGCTGTTGATGCGTAATGGCGACAGCCGTCCGTTGCATAAACCGACGACGCCGCTGCCTTCTCTGGATTTGTTGACGCCGCCGCCGAGCGAAGTGGAGCCGGTAGATACCTTTGCGCTTGAACAAATGGCGCGTCTGGTGGAAGCGCGTCTGGCTGATTTCCGTATTAAAGCCGATGTCGTCAATTACTCTCCGGGGCCAGTTATCACTCGCTTTGAACTTAACCTGGCACCTGGCGTAAAAGCGGCGCGCATTTCTAACTTGTCACGGGACCTTGCCCGTTCACTTTCGACGGTGGCGGTGCGTGTCGTTGAAGTTATTCCTGGCAAACCCTATGTAGGTCTGGAGTTACCGAATAAAAAACGACAAACCGTTTATCTGCGCGAAGTTTTGGATAACGCCAAATTCCGCGATAATCCGTCGCCATTAACCGTGGTGCTGGGTAAAGATATCGCCGGTGAGCCGGTGGTTGCCGATCTGGCAAAAATGCCGCACTTGTTGGTTGCGGGGACTACCGGTTCCGGTAAGTCTGTCGGGGTGAACGCGATGATCCTGAGCATGCTTTATAAAGCACAGCCAGAAGATGTGCGTTTCATCATGATCGACCCGAAAATGCTGGAGCTTTCGGTTTATGAAGGCATTCCGCATCTGTTAACGGAAGTTGTTACTGATATGAAAGATGCCGCCAACGCGCTGCGCTGGTGTGTTAACGAGATGGAGCGTCGTTATAAACTGATGTCTGCGCTGGGTGTGCGTAATCTGGCGGGTTATAACGAAAAAATTGCTGAAGCCGATCGCATGATGCGTCCGATTCCAGACCCGTACTGGAAGCCGGGTGACAGTATGGATGCCCAGCATCCGGTGCTGAAAAAAGAACCGTACATTGTGGTGTTGGTGGACGAATTTGCCGACCTGATGATGACGGTAGGTAAAAAAGTGGAAGAGCTTATAGCACGTCTGGCGCAAAAAGCCCGTGCCGCGGGTATCCACCTCGTACTGGCAACTCAACGTCCATCGGTTGATGTTATTACTGGTCTGATTAAAGCGAATATTCCGACCCGTATCGCCTTTACCGTATCCAGTAAGATTGACTCACGTACCATTCTTGATCAGGCTGGCGCGGAATCACTGCTGGGTATGGGGGATATGCTTTACTCTGGGCCGAACTCCACGTTGCCGGTACGTGTTCATGGTGCTTTTGTTCGCGATCAGGAAGTTCATGCCGTGGTGCAGGACTGGAAAGCGCGTGGTCGCCCACAGTATGTTGATGGCATCACCTCCGACAGTGAAAGCGAAGGTGGCGCGGGCGGTTTCGATGGCGCTGAAGAACTGGATCCGTTGTTCGATCAGGCGGTGCAGTTTGTCACTGAAAAACGCAAAGCATCAATTTCTGGCGTACAGCGTCAGTTCCGCATTGGTTATAACCGTGCAGCGCGTATTATCGAACAGATGGAAGCGCAGGGGATTGTCAGCGAACAGGGGCACAACGGTAATCGTGAAGTGCTGGCCCCACCGCCGTTTGACTAATTAATGCATCGTATGCCGGAAAAGGCGCGGTAGCGTCGCATCCGGCACTCTATCAACTGAAAATTCAGTATTTTCTTCTTTCCTCAAGCTGATTATTAGCCTGGAATAGAGAGTAGAGGGAGCTCCCGGTCGGGAGTGACGTAATTTGAGGAATAATGATGAAAAAAATTGCTATCACCTGTGTATTACTCTCAAGCTTAGTAGCAAGCAGCGTTTGGGCTGATGCCGCAAGCGATCTGAAAAGCCGCCTGGATAAAGTCAGCAGCTTCCACGCCAGCTTCACACAAAAAGTGACTGACGGTAGCGGCGCGGCGGTGCAGGAAGGTCAGGGCGATCTGTGGGTGAAACGTCCAAACTTATTCAACTGGCATATGACTCAACCTGACGAAAGCATTCTGGTTTCTGACGGTAAAACACTGTGGTTCTATAACCCGTTCGTTGAGCAAGCTACGGCAACCTGGCTGAAAGATGCCACCGGTAATACGCCGTTTATGCTGATTGCCCGCAACCAGTCCAGCGACTGGCAGCAGTACAATATCAAACAGAATGGCGATGACTTTGTCCTGACGCCGAAAGCCAGCAATGGCAATCTGAAGCAGTTCACCATTAACGTGGGACGTGATGGCACAATCCATCAGTTTAGCGCGGTGGAGCAGGACGATCAGCGCAGCAGTTATCAACTGAAATCCCAGCAAAATGGGGCTGTGGATGCAGCGAAATTTACCTTCACCCCGCCGCAAGGCGTCACGGTAGATGATCAACGTAAGTAGAGGCACCTGAGTGAGCAATCTGTCGCTCGATTTTTCGGATAATACTTTTCAACCTCTGGCCGCGCGTATGCGGCCAGAAAATTTAGCACAGTATATCGGCCAGCAACATTTGCTGGCTGCGGGGAAGCCGTTGCCGCGCGCTATCGAAGCCGGGCATTTGCATTCTATGATCCTCTGGGGGCCACCGGGTACCGGCAAAACAACCCTCGCTGAAGTGATTGCCCGCTATGCGAACGCTGATGTGGAACGTATTTCTGCTGTCACCTCTGGCGTGAAAGAGATTCGCGAGGCGATTGAGCGCGCTCGGCAAAACCGCAATGCAGGTCGCCGCACTATTCTTTTTGTTGACGAAGTTCACCGTTTCAACAAAAGCCAGCAGGATGCATTTCTGCCACATATTGAAGACGGCACCATCACTTTTATTGGCGCAACCACTGAAAACCCGTCATTTGAGCTTAATTCGGCACTGCTTTCCCGTGCCCGTGTCTATCTGCTGAAATCCCTCAGTACAAAGGATATTGAGCAAGTACTAACTCAGGCGATGGAAGACAAGACCCGTGGCTATGGTGGTCAGGATATTGTTCTGCCAGATGAAACACGACGCGCCATTGCTGAACTGGTGAATGGCGACGCGCGCCGGGCGTTAAATACGCTGGAAATGATGGCGGATATGGCCGAAGTCGATGATAGCGGTAAGCGGGTCCTGAAACCTGAATTACTGACCGAAATCGCCGGTGAACGTAGCGCCCGCTTTGATAACAAAGGCGATCGCTTTTACGATCTCATTTCCGCACTGCATAAGTCGGTACGTGGTAGCGCACCCGATGCGGCGCTGTACTGGTATGCGCGAATTATTACTGCCGGAGGCGATCCGTTATATGTCGCGCGTCGCTGTCTGGCGATAGCGTCGGAAGATGTGGGTAATGCTGATCCACGAGCGATGCAGGTGGCAATTGCGGCCTGGGATTGCTTTACTCGCGTTGGCCCGGCGGAAGGTGAACGCGCCATTGCTCAGGCGATTGTTTACCTCGCCTGCGCGCCAAAAAGCAACGCTGTCTACACCGCGTTTAAAGCCGCGCTGGCCGATGCTCGCGAACGTCCGGATTATGACGTGCCGGTTCATTTGCGTAATGCGCCGACGAAATTAATGAAGGAAATGGGCTACGGGCAGGAATATCGTTACGCTCATGATGAAGCAAACGCTTATGCTGCCGGTGAGGTTTATTTCCCGCCGGAAATAGCACAAACACGCTATTATTTCCCGACAAACAGGGGCCTTGAAGGCAAGATTGGCGAAAAGCTCGCCTGGCTGGCTGAACAGGATCAAAATAGCCCCATAAAACGCTACCGTTAATGTTATCGTTGCGGTAATGTTGTTACTGTATCCCTGTGGTCGCAGGCTGTGGCCACATCTCCCATTTAATTCGATAAGCACAGGATAAGCATGCTCGATCCCAATCTGCTGCGTAATGAGCCAGACGCAGTCGCTGAAAAACTGGCACGCCGGGGCTTTAAGCTGGATGTAGATAAGCTGGGCGCTCTTGAAGAGCGTCGTAAAGTATTGCAGGTCAAAACGGAAAACCTGCAAGCGGAGCGTAACTCCCGATCGAAATCCATTGGCCAGGCGAAAGCGCGCGGGGAAGATATCGAGCCTTTACGTCTGGAAGTGAACAAACTGGGCGAAGAGCTGGATGCAGCAAAAGCCGAGCTGGATGCTTTACAGGCTGAAATTCGCGATATCGCGCTAACCATCCCTAACCTGCCTGCAGATGAAGTGCCGGTAGGTAAAGACGAAAATGACAACGTTGAAGTCAGCCGCTGGGGCACCCCGCGTGAGTTTGACTTTGAAGTTCGTGACCATGTGACGCTGGGTGAAATGCACTCTGGCCTCGACTTTGCAGCCGCAGTTAAGTTGACCGGTTCCCGCTTTGTGGTAATGAAAGGGCAGATTGCTCGCATGCACCGCGCACTGTCGCAGTTTATGCTGGATCTGCATACCGAACAGCATGGCTACAGTGAGAACTATGTTCCGTACCTGGTTAACCAGGACACGCTGTACGGTACGGGGCAACTGCCGAAATTTGCTGGCGATCTGTTCCATACTCGTCCGCTGGAAGAAGAAGCAGACACCAGTAACTATGCGCTGATCCCAACGGCAGAAGTTCCGCTGACCAACCTGGTGCGCGGTGAAATCATCGATGAAGATGATCTGCCAATTAAGATGACCGCCCACACCCCATGCTTCCGTTCTGAAGCCGGTTCATATGGTCGTGACACCCGTGGTCTGATCCGTATGCACCAGTTCGACAAAGTTGAAATGGTGCAGATCGTGCGCCCGGAAGACTCAATGGCGGCGCTGGAAGAGATGACTGGTCATGCAGAAAAAGTCCTGCAGTTGCTGGGCCTGCCGTACCGTAAAATCATCCTTTGCACTGGCGACATGGGCTTTGGCGCTTGCAAAACTTACGACCTGGAAGTATGGATCCCGGCACAGAACACCTACCGTGAGATCTCTTCCTGCTCCAACGTTTGGGATTTCCAGGCACGTCGTATGCAGGCACGTTGCCGCAGCAAGTCGGACAAGAAAACCCGTCTGGTTCATACCCTGAACGGTTCTGGTCTGGCTGTTGGTCGTACGCTGGTTGCAGTAATGGAAAACTATCAGCAGGCTGATGGTCGTATTGAAGTACCAGAAGTTCTGCGTCCGTATATGAACGGACTGGAATATATTGGCTAATACCCAATTTTTCTGAATCTAAAAAGCGCCTGCGGGCGCTTTTTTTGTCTCCCTTTGATACCGAACAATAATTACTCCTCACTTACACGTAATACTACTTTCGAGTGAAAATCTACCTATCTCTTTGATTTTCAAATTATTCGATGTATACAAGCCTATATAGCGACCTGCTATAGAAATAATTACACAATACGGTTTGTTACTGGAATCAATCGTGAGCAAGCTTGAGTGAGCCATTATGAAAACGAAAATCCCTGATGCGGTATTGGCTGCTGAGGTGAGTCGCCGTGGTTTGGTAAAAACGACAGCGATCGGCGGCCTGGCAATGGCCAGCAGCGCATTAACATTACCTTTTAGTCGGATTGCGCACGCTGTTGATAGTGCCCTTCCGGCAAAGTCAGACGAAAAGGTAATCTGGAGCGCCTGTACAGTTAACTGTGGTAGCCGCTGCCCGCTACGTATGCACGTTGTGGACGGTGAAATTAAATATGTTGAAACGGATAATACCGGCGATGACAACTATGACGGCCTGCACCAGGTGCGCGCCTGTCTGCGTGGGCGTTCCATGCGTCGCCGTGTCTACAATCCGGACCGCCTGAAATATCCGATGAAACGAGTCGGGGCGCGCGGTGAAGGCAAATTCGAGCGCATTAGCTGGGAAGAAGCCTACGACATCATCGCGACCAATATGCAGCGCCTGATCAAAGAGTACGGCAACGAGTCTATCTATCTGAACTATGGTACCGGTACGCTGGGCGGCACCATGACCCGCTCCTGGCCGCCGGGAAATACCCTGGTCGCTCGCCTGATGAACTGCTGCGGCGGTTATCTGAACCATTACGGTGACTACTCTTCCGCGCAAATTGCGGAAGGTTTGAACTATACCTACGGCGGCTGGGCAGATGGTAACAGCCCGTCGGATATCGAAAACAGTAAACTGGTAGTGCTGTTTGGTAATAACCCTGGCGAAACGCGAATGAGTGGCGGTGGGGTGACTTACTATCTTGAACAGGCGCGCCAGAAATCTAATGCTCGCATGATCATCATCGATCCGCGCTATACCGACACCGGTGCCGGGCGCGAAGATGAGTGGATCCCTATTCGTCCGGGAACAGATGCCGCACTGGTTAACGGTCTGGCGTATGTCATGATCACCGAAAACCTGGTGGATCAGGCATTCCTCGATAAATATTGCGTTGGCTACGACGAGAAAACACTGCCAGCCAGTGCGCCGAAAAATGGTCACTATAAAGCTTATATTCTGGGTGACGGGCCAGATGGCGTGGCTAAAACGCCGGAATGGGCCTCGCAAATCACCGGTGTTCCGGCAGACAAAATCATCAAACTGGCTCGTGAAATCGGCAGTACCAAACCGGCGTTTATCAGCCAGGGATGGGGCCCGCAGCGTCACGCTAACGGTGAAATCGCAACCCGTGCTATCTCGATGCTGGCGATTCTGACCGGTAACGTTGGTATTAACGGGGGGAACAGCGGCGCGCGTGAAGGTTCATACAGCTTACCGTTTGTCCGTATGCCGACCCTCGAAAACCCGATCCAGACCAGCATTTCGATGTTTATGTGGACCGATGCCATTGAACGTGGCCCGGAAATGACAGCGCTGCGTGATGGTGTGCGCGGGAAAGATAAGCTGGATGTGCCGATCAAAATGATCTGGAACTATGCCGGTAACTGCCTGATTAACCAGCATTCTGAAATCAACCGTACCCATGAAATCCTTCAGGATGATAAGAAGTGCGAGCTGATTGTGGTTATCGACTGCCACATGACCTCATCAGCGAAATATGCTGACATCCTGCTGCCTGACTGCACCGCTTCCGAACAGATGGACTTTGCACTGGATGCATCCTGCGGGAATATGTCTTACGTGATTTTCAACGATCAGGTGATTAAACCGCGCTTTGAATGTAAGACCATCTATGAAATGACCAGCGAACTGGCAAAACGTCTTGGCGTTGAGCAACAGTTTACTGAAGGCCGTACACAGGAAGAGTGGATGCGGCATCTGTATGCCCAGTCGCGGGAAGCGATTCCTGAACTGCCAACGTTTGAAGAGTTCCGCAAGCAGGGGATCTTTAAAAAGCGCGACCCACAAGGGCACCACGTTGCTTATAAAGCTTTCCGTGAAGATCCTCAGGCAAATCCACTGACCACGCCATCGGGTAAAATTGAGATTTATTCGCAGGCGCTGGCTGACATTGCCGCGACCTGGGAATTGCCAGAAGGCGATGTGATCGATCCACTGCCGATCTATACGCCGGGCTTTGAAAGTTATCAGGATCCGCTGAACAAACAATATCCGCTGCAGCTTACGGGTTTCCACTATAAATCTCGCGTTCACTCAACTTACGGCAACGTTGATGTGCTGAAAGCGGCTTGCCGTCAGGAAATGTGGATCAACCCGCTTGATGCGCAAAAACGAGGTATCAACAACGGCGATAAAGTCAGGATCTTTAACGATCGTGGTGAGGTTCATATTGAGGCGAAAGTGACGCCACGAATGATGCCGGGTGTGGTCGCACTGGGTGAAGGTGCCTGGTATGACCCGGATGCAAAACGTGTCGATAAGGGCGGTTGTATCAACGTACTGACCACTCAACGTCCGTCTCCTCTCGCTAAGGGGAATCCGTCACATACAAACCTTGTTCAGGTTGAAAAGGTGTAAGGAGTAACCGATGACAACCCAGTATGGATTTTTTATTGATTCCAGCCGTTGCACCGGTTGCAAAACCTGCGAGCTGGCCTGTAAAGACTATAAAGATCTGACGCCGGAAGTCAGCTTCCGCCGCATTTATGAATATGCTGGCGGTGACTGGCAGGAAGATAACGGTGTCTGGCATCAGAACGTGTTTGCCTACTATCTGTCGATTTCATGTAACCACTGCGAAGATCCGGCTTGTACTAAAGTCTGCCCGAGCGGTGCGATGCATAAACGTGAAGATGGTTTTGTTGTGGTCGATGAAGATGTGTGCATTGGCTGCCGCTACTGCCATATGGCTTGCCCGTATGGCGCACCGCAATATAACGAAACGAAAGGCCATATGACCAAATGCGATGGTTGTTATGACCGTGTTGCGGAGGGGAAAAAGCCGATCTGTGTTGAATCTTGCCCGCTGCGGGCGCTGGATTTCGGCCCTATCGACGAGCTGCGTAAAAAACATGGCGATCTGGCGGCCGTTGC
This sequence comes from Escherichia sp. WS3063, assembly GCF_046486595.1. NCBI lineage: Bacteria > Pseudomonadati > Pseudomonadota > Gammaproteobacteria > Enterobacterales > Enterobacteriaceae > Escherichia > Escherichia sp. WS3063. The sequence goes on along the minus strand of NZ_JBJQKY010000005.1, from coordinate 252,989 downwards.
GCCGTTGCCGCGAGCTCACTTTACCAAACCGAATATTGTGATCAAACCCAATGCCAACAGCCGCCCGACCGGGGATACCACTGGCTATCTGGCAAACCCGAAGGAGGTGTGAGATGGGAAGTGGATGGCATGAATGGCCGCTGATGATCTTCACGGTCTTCGGGCAATGTGTAGCGGGTGGTTTTATCGTTCTGGCTTTGGCGCTGCTCAAAGGCGACCTGCGAGCAGAAGCCCAGCAGCGTGTTATTGCCTGCATGTTTGGTTTATGGGTGCTGATGGGCATTGGCTTTATCGCCTCTATGCTTCATCTTGGTTCACCGATGCGCGCCTTTAACTCGCTCAACCGGGTAGGGGCTTCAGCACTCAGTAACGAAATCGCCAGCGGTTCGATCTTTTTTGCTGTTGGTGGCATCGGCTGGTTGCTGGCAATGCTGAAAAAGCTGTCACCGGCATTGCGTACGCTGTGGCTGATAGTGACGATGGTTCTTGGCGTCATCTTTGTCTGGATGATGGTGCGTGTGTATAACAGCATTGATACCGTTCCGACCTGGTACAGCATCTGGACGCCGATGGGCTTCTTCCTGACGATGTTTATGGGCGGCCCGTTACTGGGTTACCTGTTGTTGAGTCTGGCTGGCGTCGATGGCTGGGCGATGCGTCTGCTGCCAGTAATTTCTGTACTGGCACTGGTAGTGAGTGGCGTGATGTCAGTGATGCAGGGCGCAGAGCTGGCGACTATTCATAGTTCTGTGCAGCAGGCCGCAGCGCTGGTGCCGGACTATGGTGCGCTGATGTCCTGGCGGATCGTGCTTTTGGCTGTTGCCCTGTGCTTGTGGATTGCACCACAGCTAAAAGGTTATCAGCCTGCGGTTCCGCTACTTTCCGTATCATTCATTCTGCTTCTGGCAGGGGAATTAATCGGTCGTGGCGTATTCTATGGTTTGCATATGACCGTGGGGATGGCCGTCGCAAGCTAATCATAACAACCGGGGTTTCGGCCCCGGTTCTCTTTTATTTCTGCTTCGTTAACGTGTCATAACTGGTCATCAAATTACGATAATCAGGAATATGGTTAGAGAACAACGTCGCCAGTCCTTCAATATCATTACGCCAGTCGCGATGCAGCTCGCACGCCACGCCGAACCATGTCATCAATTGCGCACCAGCTTGCGACATGCGATCCCACGCCGAATGCCGGGTAATTTCATTAAAGGTCCCTGACGCGTCAGTCACGACAAAGACGTCAAACCCTTCTTCAATGGCTGAAAGCGCCGGGAATGCCACGCAAACTTCGGTTACCACACCGGCAATAATTAACTGTTTTTTACCTGTCGCTTTGACAGCTTTTACAAAATCTTCGTTATCCCAGGCGTTAATATTTCCCGGGCGAGCAATGTAAGGTGCATCGGGAAACTGTGCTTTCAGTTCTGGAACTAATGGGCCGTTAGGACCGGTTTCAAAACTGGTGGTAAGAATAGTAGGTAAGTTGAAATACTTAGCCAGATCACCCAGCGCCAGCACGTTATTTTTAAACTTATCGGGTTCGATATCCCGTACAAGGGAAAGTAAACCAGCCTGGTGATCAACAAGCAAAACGGCAGCATCATTTTTATCAAGACGAACATACGGTTTGGTCATCCTCTTCTCCTTTCGAGAGTCAGTGGTACGTCTGAAATCGGTCAGACGCGATGCATTGCTCTGAAAGCATAGACGGGAAATATGAGTTTGCTGTGACCATGAAATTTTTCGACTGAACGAAGCGTATGAAATTTGTGTTAGATCAATAAAAACAATCAGATGAGATTAATCGTCTCTCCAGCATTAGCGTTATGAATGAGTAATATAAATCGATAATACCTCAGCTGCGATATGCGCGTATTTTCACCCATTGACAATGTTTTTGGCGGTGGCATGATGCGCATGAAATTTGAACTTCCTCACGGTTTTAATTCATGTCCACGTATACCCGGCCTGTCATGCTTTTGCTGTCTGGCCTGCTTTTGTTGACTCTGGCGATCGCAGTGTTAAATACACTCGTGCCGCTTTGGCTCGCCCAGGAACACATGTCCACATGGCAGGTAGGCGTTGTCAGCTCATCCTATTTTACCGGCAACCTGGTCGGTACATTGCTGACAGGGTATGTCATTAAGCGCATTGGCTTTAACCGCAGCTATTATCTGGCCTCCTTCATTTTTGCCGCTGGCTGTGCCGGCCTTGGCCTGATGATTGGATTCTGGAGCTGGTTGGCTTGGCGTTTTGTCGCCGGCGTCGGCTGTGCCATGATTTGGGTGGTTGTTGAGAGCGCGCTGATGTGCAGTGGGACGTCACGTAACCGTGGGCGTTTGCTTGCTGCGTATATGATGGTTTATTACGTGGGAACGTTTTTAGGCCAGTTACTGGTCAGCAAAGTCTCAACCGAGTTGATGAGTGTATTGCCGTGGGTTACAGGTTTGACGTTGGCAGGGATCTTACCGCTGTTGTTTACGCGTGTCCTGAATCAGCAGGCTGAAAACCATGATGCGACGTCAATTACGTCAATGCTAAAACTCCGTCAGGCGCGGCTTGGCGTGAATGGCTGCATTATCTCAGGAATCGTTCTGGGATCTCTATATGGCCTGATGCCGCTGTACCTCAATCACAAAGGGGTGAGCAATGCCAGCATTGGTTTCTGGATGGCGGTACTGGTCAGTGCGGGTATCCTTGGACAATGGCCGATTGGACGTCTGGCGGATAAGTTTGGTCGACTGCTGGTGTTGCGTGTTCAGGTCTTTGTCGTCATTCTCGGCAGTATCGCGATGCTTAGCCAGGCGGCGATGGCCCCAGCGTTATTCATCCTCGGTGCCGCTGGCTTTACGCTATATCCGGTGGCGATGGCATGGGCTTGCGAGAAAGTTGAACATCATCAACTGGTGGCGATGAACCAGGCCTTACTGTTGAGCTATACTGTGGGAAGTCTGCTTGGCCCGTCATTTACTGCCATGCTAATGCAGAATTTCTCCGATAATTTATTGTTTATCATGATCGCCAGCGTATCGTTTATCTATTTGCTGATGCTGCTTCGCAACGCCGGTCATACGCCGAAACCCGTTGCTCACGTGTAAATGAATTCAAGCAGAGTGTGAACTTACTGTTTCACACTCTGCTTTTTTGTTTCTTCTATCTGACTTGCTTTATTCCAAATTTTATTCGTTTAAAAATAAAATGTGCAGCAGGTTATAATTTTGCATTTCGCTATTTCCGCACTTCTTATTTGCCGCGCATAATCCCTCGTTTTACAGATGCCCCTTTAATTTTGGCGAAGGATTTGTCTATGGCTGGGAATGTTCAGGAAAAACAGCTGCGATGGTACAACATTGCGCTGATGTCTTTTATCACTGTCTGGGGTTTTGGCAACGTTGTTAATAACTATGCCAACCAGGGGCTGGTGGTTGTTTTTTCATGGGTGTTTATCTTTGCGCTCTATTTCACACCTTATGCGCTAATTGTTGGTCAGTTAGGTTCGACCTTCAAAGATGGGAAGGGCGGGGTCAGTACCTGGATTAAACACACGATGGGACCCGGACTGGCTTATCTCGCCGCGTGGACCTACTGGGTGGTGCATATTCCCTATCTGGCACAAAAACCCCAGGCAATACTGATTGCGCTCGGTTGGGCGATGAAAGGCGACGGTTCGCTAATCAAAGAATATTCAGTCGTAGCGTTACAGGGGTTAACGCTGGTGCTGTTTATCTTCTTTATGTGGGTTGCTTCACGCGGTATGAAATCGCTGAAAATCGTCGGTTCTGTGGCAGGGATTGCGATGTTTGTTATGTCGCTCCTGTATGTGGCGATGGCGGTAACCGCGCCTGCGATTACTGAAGTGCATATTGCGACCACAAACATTACCTGGGAAACGTTCATTCCTCATATCGACTTTACCTACATCACCACTATTTCAATGCTGGTTTTCGCGGTTGGCGGAGCAGAGAAGATTTCTCCTTACGTTAATCAAACACGCAACCCAGGAAAAGAATTTCCAAAAGGGATGTTATGCCTGGCGGTGATGGTTGCGGTTTGTGCCATTCTGGGCTCGCTGGCGATGGGGATGATGTTTGATTCGCGTAATATCCCGGATGACTTAATGACTAACGGTCAGTATTACGCCTTTCAGAAACTGGGCGAGTATTACAACATGGGTAATACTTTAATGGTGATTTACGCCATTGCGAATACCCTGGGACAAGTAGCTGCGCTGGTATTCTCGATTGATGCCCCGCTTAAAGTGCTATTAGGTGATGCTGACAGCAAATATATTCCAGCCAGTCTATGTCGTACCAACGCTTCTGGTACGCCCGTTAATGGCTATTTTCTGACCCTGGTGCTGGTGGCAATTCTGATTATGCTGCCGACTCTCGGCATCGGTGATATGAACAATCTCTATAAATGGCTGTTGAATCTTAACTCGGTAGTGATGCCGCTGCGTTATTTATGGGTATTTGTTGCATTTATTGCAGTCATTCGCCTGGCGCAGAAATATAAGCCGGAATATGTCTTTATTCGTAATAAGTCTCTGGCAATGACCGTCGGGATTTGGTGTTTTGCCTTTACCGCTTTTGCCTGCCTGACGGGGATTTTCCCGAAAATGGAAGCCTTCACCGCAGAGTGGACCTTCCAGTTGGCGCTGAATGTTGCAACGCCGTTTGTGCTGGTAGGATTAGGGCTGATATTCCCGCTGCTGGCGCGTAAAGCGAATAGTAAATAATTATTGTGGTCGGTGACGCTGACTCTGGCAGATCTGACCCGTTTTTACATAATCGAGAAATGCGCGCAAGCCGCAGGACATATACTGGCGGTTTGGATAATAGATCTGGAAGCCTGGACGCTCTGTGATCCAGTCTTCCAGTACACATTCTAAACGACCGGTATCAAGGTACTCCTTGATCTGTTCATAGAGCAAATACCCGATACCAGCACCCATCAAAACGGCATCCAGTTCAGCATCAACATCATCCAGAATGATATTTCCTGCGACAGCAATTTTCAGCTCCTTTGCAAATTGCCAGTGGAAAGGTTTGCCGCTGGGATAACGAAAAACGACACATTGATGATTAAGCAGATCATGAGGATGGCGGGGTTTACCATATCTTGCAAAGTACTCTGGCGTTGCTGCTACACATAATTTCACTGGCGGGCCGATCGCCACGCTGATCATATCTTTTTCGACGATGCCACTAAGTCGAACGCCAGCGTCAAAGCCCTGCTGGACGATATCAACAAGAGAGTCGTCAGTTGTGAGCTCGACTTTAATATCAGGATATTCACGTGTGAAACCAACCAGTAAAGGCATTAAAAATATACGTGCAGCTACCCGGGCGGCATTGATTTTGAGCGTACCTGTCGGTGTCAGACGAAAATCATTCATCTCATCTAACATGATCTGAATTTCGTCGAAAGCTGGGCGCAATCGTTCATAGAGATTAGAACCCGCTTCCGTTAACGATACGCTTCGGGTTGTCCGATTGAATAAGCGAATTTTAAGACGTTGTTCCAGTGTTTTAATACTATGGCTAATGGCGGACGAGGATAAGCCTAACTCATCGCCCGCTGCACGAAAGCTTTGATTACGGGCCACGGCAAAGAAAGTGGCAAAGTCAGACATATTCATCCGCATTAGTGAAAATCCTTCATTAACTCATCCTGAATCATCACGTTTACAGGATGATGCCGCCTGCGTAAAGTGCGCTCCAGAACTTAACGTGGAGGTAAAATTATGCAGTCTGAACGTATTTATTTGGTATGGGCCCATCCTCGTCATGATTCATTGACCGCACATATTGCTGATGCGATCCATCAGCGGGCAATGGAGCGGAAAATACAGGTGACGGAACTCGATTTATATCGGCGTAATTTCAACCCGGTGATGACGCCGGAAGATGAACCAGACTGGAAGAATATGGATAAACGTTATTCTCCAGAGGTTCATCAGCTTTATTCAGAGCTGCTTGAACATGACACGTTAGTGGTGGTTTTTCCTCTCTGGTGGTACAGCTTCCCGGCAATGCTAAAAGGATATATTGACAGAGTATGGAATAATGGTCTGGCTTATGGAGAGGGGCATAAATTACCATTCAATAAAGTTCGTTGGGTGGCGTTGGTAGGGGGAGACAAAGAGTCATTTGTCCAGATGGGCTGGGGAAAAAATATAAGCGATTATTTGAAAAATATGTGCAGTTATCTTGGTATTGAAGATGCCGATGTCACTTTCTTGTGTAATACAGTGGTATTCGATGGGGAAGAACTTCACGCGAGCTATTATCAGTCGTTATTATCTCAGGTACGGGATATGGTAGATGCACTATAAGATGTATTAAAAACGCTGTAGCAGAATGAAGCGCGGAATAACAAAGCGGCAACTCAATAAAGTTGCCGCTTTACGGGGAAATTAGAACATTACCTTATGACCGTACTGCTCAAGAATGCCTTTCACGCGTTCCATGGTCTCTTTCTTCGGTGGTTTAACACCATCAAGTTTGTATTCTTCACCCATCGCCACCCATTTGTGTTTGCCCAGCTCGTGGTAGGGGAGAAGCTCGATTTTCTCAACGTTGCCCATATCACGGGTAAATTCACCGAGGCGATGCGCTGAATCGTCATCGTCAGACCAGCCTGGGACAACAACGTAGCGGATCCACACCTTCACATTTTTATTCGCCAGATATTTAGCAAACTCCAGCGTGCGGTGGTTGGAAACTCCAACCAGATTTTGGTGGATCTCGTCGTTCATCTGTTTGAGATCGAGCATTACCAGGTCGGTTACTTCCAGCAGTTCATCAATCACCGGATCGTAACGACGAACAAAACCGTTGGTGTCCAGACAGGTATGAATGCCTTCTTTTTTGCAGGCGCGGAACCAGTCGCGAACGAATTCGGCTTGCAGGATTGCTTCACCGCCGGATGCGGTAACGCCGCCGCCGGAAGCGTTCATAAAGTGGCGATAGGTCACCACTTCCTTCATCAAATCTTCAACGGTAACTTCTTTACCGCCATGCGTGTCCCAGGTGTCGCGGTTATGACAATACAGGCAGCGCATCAGGCAGCCCTGGAAAAAGGTGATAAAGCGAATACCCGGGCCGTCTACGGTTCCACAGGATTCAAAGGAGTGAATGCGACCAATAACTGACATTGCGGTGTTTCTCCAGATGTGGCCCATCTGAGGCCGTGTTGGTGCGCAGCTCGAAGGCTACGTCGAGTCTGTTTTGGCAGTCACCTTAAAGTATAGATAGCTGACAAAAAAGGCTCTCGTGCTAAAAAAGGCCCCACTTTCGTGGAGCCTTTATTGTACGCTTTTTACTGTACGATTTCAGTCAAATCTAATTACATAGATTGAGTGAAGGTACGAGTAATAACGTCCTGCTGCTGTTCTTTAGTCAGCGAGTTGAAACGTACTGCGTAGCCAGATACACGGATGGTCAGCTGCGGATATTTTTCCGGGTTTTCCATCGCGTCGAGCAGCATTTCACGGTTCATCACGTTAACGTTCAGGTGCTGACCACCTTCGATGGATGCTTCGTGGTGGAAGTAACCATCCATCAGACCAGCCAGGTTGGTCTTACGAACTTCGTCGTCTTTACCCAGTGCGTTCGGAACGATAGAGAAGGTGTAGGAGATACCATCTTTAGCGTAAGCAAACGGCAGTTTAGCAACGGAAGTCAGAGAGGCTACTGCACCTTTCTGGTCACGACCGTGCATCGGGTTAGCACCCGGTCCGAACGGCGCGCCAGCACGACGACCGTCTGGGGTGTTACCAGTTTTCTTACCATACACAACGTTAGAAGTGATGGTCAGAACAGACTGAGTCGGGATTGCGTCACGGTAGGTGTGCAGTTTCTGAATTTTCTTCATGAAACGTTCTACCAGGTCAACAGCCAGGTCATCTACACGCGGATCGTTGTTACCAAACTGCGGGTATTCGCCTTCGATTTCGAAGTCGATAGCCAGACCGTCTTCGTCACGAATCGGTTTAACTTTCGCATATTTGATTGCAGACAGGGAGTCAGCAGCAACGGACAGACCAGCGATACCACACGCCATGGTGCGGATAACGTCACGGTCGTGCAGCGCCATCAGAGAGGCTTCGTAGCTGTACTTGTCGTGCATGTAGTGGATGATGTTCAGTGCAGTGATGTACTGTTTAGCCAGCCAGTCCATGAAGTGATCCATGCGCTCCATCACTTCATCGTAGTTCAGGAGATCGCCTTTGATCGGTTCAGACTTCGGACCAACCTGCATTTTCAGTTTTTCGTCAACGCCGCCGTTGATTGCGTACAGCATGGTTTTCGCCAGGTTTGCACGCGCACCGAAGAACTGCATTTGTTTACCAACGATCATCGGGCTTACGCAGCAAGCGATAGCGTAGTCATCGTTGTTGAAGTCCGGACGCATCAGGTCATCGTTCTCATACTGCAGAGAAGAGGTGTCAATGGACACTTTAGCGGCGAATTTCTTGAAGTTCAGCGGCAGTTTTTCAGACCACAGAATGGTCATGTTCGGTTCCGGAGACGGACCCATGGTGTACAGGGTGTTCAGGAAACGGAAGCTGTTTTTGGTAACCAGGGTACGACCGTCGAGGCCCATACCACCGATAGATTCGGTTGCCCAGATCGGGTCGCCAGAGAACAGTTCATCGTATTCCGGAGTACGCAGGAAGCGAACCATACGCAGTTTCATGACCAGGTGGTCAACCATTTCCTGCGCTTCTTGTTCGGTGATCTTGCCAGCTTTCAGGTCACGTTCGATGTACACATCCAGGAAGGTGGAGGTACGACCGAAGGACATTGCAGCACCGTTCTGAGACTTAACAGCAGCCAGGTAGCCGAAGTAAGTCCACTGGATAGCTTCCTGAGCGTTGGTAGCCGGACCAGAGATGTCGTAGCCGTATTTCGCAGCCATTTCTTTCATCTGACCCAGAGCGCGGTGCTGTTCAGCGATTTCTTCGCGCAGACGGATAGTCTGTTCCAGGTTTACGCCGTTTTCCAGATCAGCCTGCAGAGAGGTGAACTGAGCGTATTTGTCTTTCATCAGGTAGTCGATACCGTACAGCGCAACGCGACGGTAGTCACCGATGATACGACCACGGCCATAAGCATCTGGCAGACCGGTCAGAACACCGGATTTACGGCAACGCAGGATGTCCGGAGTGTAAACGTCGAACACGCCCTGGTTGTGAGTTTTACGGTATTCAGTGAAGATTTTTTTGATCATCGGGTCCAGTTCGCGGTTGTACGCTTTGCAGGAACCTTCGATCATTTTGATACCACCGAACGGGATAAGAGCACGTTTCAGCGGAGCTTCAGTCTGCAGACCAACAACTTTTTCCAACGCTTTGTTGATGTAGCCAGCGTCGTGAGAGGTGATGGTGGAAGCAACAGCGGTGTCAAAGTCAACTGGCGCGTGAGTGCGGTTTTCCAGTTTAACGCCTTCCATTACTTTGTCCCACAGGGTGGTGGTCGCTTCAGTAGCGCCAGCCAGGAAGGACTCGTCACCCTCGTACGGAGTGTAGTTTTTCTGAATGAAGTCACGGACGTTTACTTCATTCTGCCAGTCACCTTTGGTAAAACCTTCCCAGGCTGTGGCTAACTTTTCATTAAGCTCGGACATGTAACACCTACCTTCTTAAGTGGATTTTTTATTTACTGCGTACTTCGACAACCATTAATGGTGATCGTTTTCACGCAGGTAAATGACCCAGTATGTCAACCCAACCAACAAACCACCGCCGATAATATTACCGATCGTAACCGGAATCAGGTTATCAGTGATGAAGTTCATCACGGTCAGGTGAGAAAAATTTTCCGGTGCAGAACCGACAGCGGTCCAGAATTCCGGAGATGCGAAGTCGCGGATTACAATACCCATCGGGATCATAAACATGTTTGCGATACTGTGCTCAAAACCGCTGGCAACAAACATCGCGACCGGCAGCACCATAATGAACGCTTTATCCATCAGGCTGCGGCCAGAATAACTCATCCATACTGCCAGACATACCATTAGGTTTGCCAGGATACCAAGGCAGACGGCCTCAATAAAAGTATGGTGCACTTTGTGGTCGGCGGTTTGTAGGACGTTTAGTCCCCATTGACCATTCGCGGTCATATACTCGCCGGAAAGCCACATTAAAAGTACAAACAGCAGTGCGCCGACCAGGTTGCCAAAATAGACATTTAGCCAGTTTTTCGCCAACTGACCCCAGGTGATGCGCCCACTCGCCTTAGCAACAACAATCAACACTGTGGAAGTAAAGAGATCGGCTCCGCAGACAACACAAAGAATCAGCCCCAGAGAGAAGCAAATGCCGCCAACCAGTTTTGCCATGCCGAAGGGCATTGTTCCTGTGCCAGTGGTTGCTGTGATATAGAAGACGAATGCGATTGAGATGAAAACACCGGCGGTAATCGCCAGATAGAAAGTCTTAAGCGGATGTTTCGTTGCTTTATAGACACCTGCCTCTTCGGCCACTTTGGCCATTGCTGCAGGAAGTAAAAGATCAAAAGGGTTGTCAGCTTTCACACTAACTCTCTCTTTATTAAGTCGGCGACGAGATACTAACAAAGCATTATAGATGAGAAATTGATATAGATCATATCTCGCCTGGCTTATAGGCCCGTAACTCGCATGGTTTTTATGCAAATACGGAGTAAATATTTGATTATCCAAATAAAAATAAATTTTAAAAATTAACAAATGAGTTGAATTTTTTCCGCATCCTCCGCTAAAACAGTTAATTAAAAGGGAGCACCAGGCGAATAAAGTAACAATATCGATCGTATTTATTAAATACAAATTACCGATATTTAACTTTATAATTACAATTATTTTATTAATGCAAATATATGTAAAGCGGGGCATTAAAAAAACGCCCCGTAATATAACTCAGACGAATCATTAAGCCTACATTGCGTAGGCTATTTGATTTTATTTTGCCCAGAATGCCGCTTTGGCGCGCTGCAGCTTTTCGTAGGCTTTCAGCAACGATTGATGTGCAGCAAATGCGTGCAGATCGCTATCTACGGGTTGCAGGCCATAAAACGCCGATTCACCGCTCATTGCCGCACTGGCAGCTTCTACGGCGTCTGCGCCATACATACGAACGAAGGCATTCAGATATTGCAGCGGTTGGCGGTCTTCTTCCTGTGCCAGTAATAACAACGTTTGCAGACAGCGATAATAGTTGGCGCGTTCCGGACTGAACACTGATGAGTTAAATTCCATCGTCCATTCAGTCCAGACCAGAGCCTGTTCCAGATCGCCACCAGCCAGCGCCAGCATGGCTTTTAATTCACCGATACGCAGGGTGTACCAACCGTTATCCGGTCCGGTCGCCAGACCCAGTAGTTCACGTACGCGAGTAAAGTCATCAAAACCTTCTTCATCCAGTTGCTCGATGAGGTTCAGGTAATCTTCTTTTTCCCACACACTGCCTGGTAGCGAGAGAATGGTTTCACGTAAATGGCTACCCATACTGTTATTCGCTAACCACAGATCTTCAGCCGGATAAATATCGGACATGCCAGGCACGATAATACGGCAAGCATAAACGCCCAGATGCTCGTAATCGGCAATATAAACTTCTTTATCTTCTTTGTTGAAGATAGCCATCAGCGTAGCAAACTCTTCTTCCGTAGTGCCGGAGAAATTCCAGTCCACAAACGGATAATCGGCATCCTGCTTGAACAGGTCCCAGGAGATTAAACCGCTGGAATCGATAAAGTGCGTTTCGAGGTTGGTATGTTCAGCAACTTCTTCATCATCGAAGGTTGGCGGAGTAAACACATCCAAATCTTTCAGGCCACGACCTTGCAGCAGCTCGGTCACGGTACGTTCCAGTGCTACGCCAAAATCAGGATGCGCACCGAAAGAGGCAAAGCAGGTACCGTTAGCAGGATTGAACAGTACCACGCAAATCACCGGATACTGGCCGCCAAGCGAACCATCATAAGCAAAGATTGGGAAACCTTCTGCTTCCAGCGTTTCGATGGCTTCAACCACCGCTGGGTAACGCGCCAGCACGTCTGCCGGGATTTCCGGCAAGCTGATGCTTTCAGCAATAATGCGGTTTTTCACGTAGCGTTCGAAAACTTCGGACAACCCCTGAACGCGTGCTTCGTTTCGGGTATTGCCAGCGGACATACCGTTAGAAACGTACAGGTTACCAATGATATTCATCGGAATATAAACGATCTGATTGTCGGATTGGCGCGTAAACGGCAGACCGCAAATACCACGATCTTCGTTACCGGATTGCAGGTCAATCAGCATGCTGCCGGTCAGTTCATTCTCCGGATCGTAAAATGCGCGCAGGCGGTCATCGAGCAGCCCTTCTGGTACATCGTCGTTTTCGGTCAGTGGGAACCATTTTTCGTTGGGATAATGCACGAATGGACCGTTGGCGATGGTTTCGCCCAGCCAGAAGTCAGCAAAAAAGTAGTTGGTTGAGAGACGCTCGAAATATTCACCGAGGGCAGAAGCCAGCGCCGCTTTTTTGGTTGCGCCTTTACCGTTGGTAAAACACAGGGCGCACTCTTTGTCGCGAATATGTACAGACCAGACGTTAGGCACCGGATTCAGCCAGGAGGCCTCTTCAATCTGAAAACCGAGGTCTGAAAGTTTTTGCTGGAAGCGTGCGATGGAATCTTCCAGAGCGGCATCTTTGCCGGGGATAAATGTTTGCGTCATGAAAATCACTTTAGTCGTACGGAAAGCGCGCAATAATACGGGTTTTATCTCAAAGGCGCTATCACCGCCGCCATGCCGATGAACTGTTGACTATGCTTTTAGTGGATAAACCACGATAAGAGCATAAAAATGAAGGCGTTCGATCTCCACCGTATGGCATTTGATAAAGTGCCTTTTGATTTCCTTGGCGAAGTGGCACTACGTAGTCTTTATACCTTTGTACTGGTTTTTTTGTTCCTCAAAATGACCGGAAGACGCGGTGTGCGGCAGATGTCGCTTTTTGAAGTGTTAATCATTCTGACGCTGGGGTCAGCGGCGGGAGATGTGGCGTTTTATGATGATGTGCCGATGGTCCCGGTACTTATCGTCTTTATTACTCTGGCGTTGTTATACCGCCTGGTAATGTGGTTGATGGCGCACAGTGAAAAACTGGAAGATCTTCTGGAAGGCAAGCCGGTTGTCATTATTGAGGATGGTGAGCTGGCCTGGTCGAAACTTAATAACTCCAACATGACGGAATTTGAGTTCTTTATGGAGCTGCGACTGCGTGGAGTGGAGCAGTTGGGGCAGGTACGTCTGGCGATTCTCGAAACCAACGGGCAAATCAGTGTCTATTTCTTTGAAGATGACAAGGTGAAACCGGGTTTACTTATTTTACCCAGTGATTGTACTCAGCGTTACAAAGTGGTACCCGAGTCGGCGGACTATGCCTGCATTCGTTGCAGTGAAATCATTCATATGAACGCGGGGGAAAAACAATTATGTCCGCGCTGTGCAAATCCAGAATGGACGAAGGCAAGTCGGGCAAAACGGGTGACGTGACAGTAAAAACATCGGCTTTTTGCTAATAATCCGAGAGATTCTTTTGTGTGATGCAAGCCACATTTTTGCCCTCAACGGTTTTACTCATTGCGATGTGTGTCACTGAATGATAAAACCGATAGCCACAGGAATAATGTATTACCTGTGGTCGCAATCGATTGACCGCGGGTTAATAGCAACGCAACGTGGTGAGGGGAAATGGCTCAAATCTTCAATTTTAGTTCTGGTCCGGCAATGCTACCGGCAGAGGTGCTTAAACAGGCTCAACAGGAACTGCGCGACTGGAACGGTCTTGGTACGTCGGTGATGGAAGTGAGTCACCGGGGCAAAGAGTTCATTCAGGTTGCAGAGGAAGCCGAGAAGGATTTTCGCGATCTTCTTAATGTCCCCTCCAACTACAAGGTATTGTTCTGCCATGGCGGCGGTCGCGGTCAGTTTGCTGCTGTTCCGCTGAATATTCTCGGTGATAAAACCACTGCAGATTATGTTGATGCCGGTTACTGGGCGGCAAGTGCCATTAAAGAAGCGAAAAAATACTGCACGCCTAATGTCTTTGACGCCAAAGTGACTGTTGATGGTCTGCGCGCGGTTAAACCAATGCGTGAATGGCAACTCTCTGATAATGCTGCTTATATGCATTATTGCCCGAATGAAACCATCGACGGTATCGCCATCGACGAAACGCCAGACTTCGGCAAAGATGTGGTGGTCGCCGCCGACTTCTCTTCAACCATTCTTTCCCGTCCGATTGACGTCAGCCATTATGGCGTGATTTACGCTGGCGCGCAGAAAAATATCGGCCCGGCTGGCCTGACAATCGTCATCGTTCGTGAAGATTTGCTGGGCAAAGCGAATATCGCGTGTCCGTCGATTCTGGATTATTCCATTCTCAACGATAACGACTCCATGTTTAACACGCCGCCGACATTTGCCTGGTATCTGTCTGGTCTGGTCTTTAAATGGCTGAAAGCGAACGGCGGTGTAGCTGAAATGGATAAAATCAATCAGCAAAAAGCAGAACTGCTGTATGGGGTGATTGATAACAGCGATTTCTACCGCAATGACGTGGCGAAAGCTAACCGTTCGCGGATGAACGTGCCGTTCCAGTTGGCGGACAGTGCGCTTGACAAATTGTTCCTTGAAGAGTCTTTTGCTGCTGGCCTTCATGCGCTGAAAGGTCACCGTGTGGTCGGCGGAATGCGCGCGTCCATTTATAACGCCATGCCGCTGGAAGGCGTTAAAGCGCTGACAGACTTCATGGTTGAGTTCGAACGCCGTCACGGCTAATGCCGAAATTTTGCTTAATCCCCACAGCCAGCCTGTGGGGTTTTTATTTCTGTTGTAGAGAGTTGAGTTCATGGAATCCCTGACGTTACAACCCATCGCTCGTGTCGATGGCACTATTAATCTGCCTGGTTCCAAGAGCGTTTCTAACCGCGCTTTATTGCTGGCGGCATTAGCACATGGCAAAACAGTATTAACCAATCTGCTGGATAGCGATGACGTGCGCCATATGCTGAATGCATTAGCAGCGTTAGGGGTAAGCTATACGCTTTCAGCCGATCGTACGCGTTGCGAAATCATCGGTAACGGCGGTCCATTACACGCAAAAAGTGCCCTGGAGTTGTTCCTCGGAAACGCCGGAACGGCAATGCGTCCGCTGGCGGCAGCTCTTTGTCTGGGTAGCAATGATATTGTACTGACCGGTGAACCGCGTATGAAAGAGCGCCCGATTGGTCATCTGGTGGATGCGCTGCGCCTGGGCGGGGCGAAGATCACTTACCTGGAACAAGAAAATTATCCACCATTGCGTTTACAGGGCGGCTTTACTGGCGGCAACGTTGACGTTGATGGCTCCGTTTCCAGCCAGTTCCTCACCGCACTGTTAATGACTGCGCCTCTTGCACCGGAAGATACGGTGATTCGTATTAAAGGCGATCTGGTCTCTAAACCTTATATCGACATCACACTCAATCTGATGAAGACGTTTGGTGTTGAAATTGAAAATCAGCACTATCAACAATTTGTCGTTAAAGGCGGGCAGTCTTATCAGTCTCCGGGTACTTATTTGGTCGAAGGCGATGCATCTTCGGCTTCTTACTTCCTGGCAGCAGCAGCAATCAAAGGCGGCACTGTAAAAGTGACCGGCATTGGACGCAACAGTATGCAGGGTGATATTCGCTTTGCTGATGTGCTGGAAAAAATGGGTGCGACCATTTGCTGGGGCGATGATTATATTTCCTGCACGCGTGGTGAACTGAACGCCATTGATATGGATATGAACCATATTCCCGATGCGGCGATGACCATTGCCACCGCGGCGTTATTTGCAAAAGGCACCACCACGCTGCGCAATATCTATAACTGGCGTGTTAAAGAGACCGATCGCCTGTTTGCGATGGCAACAGAACTGCGTAAAGTCGGTGCGGAAGTCGAAGAGGGGCACGATTTTATTCGCATTACGCCACCGGAAAAACTGAAATTTGCTGAGATCGCCACTTATAATGATCACCGGATGGCGATGTGTTTCTCGCTGGTCGCATTATCAGATACGGCAGTGACGATTCTTGATCCAAAATGTACCGCTAAAACTTTTCCAGACTATTTCGAGCAATTGGCGCGGATTAGCCAGGCAGCCTGAATGAACAACGGGCAATAAATAGCCAAATCTTTCTTTATCAAAACGTCGGCACATTGTCGGCGTTTTTTTTCGGACCTTGTGAGTCATTTTGATTAATGGTAGCGTCGCTTGTCAATGTAAGTTGTTGATACATAATATTTATATATGATTAATCAACGGATGATTCACATGAAGAATACTAAATTACTGCTGGCGATTGCGGCCTCTGCAGCATTACTGACAGGGTGTCAAAATACCCACGGTATTGATACCAATATGGCTATCAGCTCAGGTTTAAATGCCTATAAAGCAGCAACGTTAAGCGATGCTGATGCAAAAGCGATTGCCAATCAGGGCTGTGCCGAAATGGACAGCGGCAATCAAGTCGCAAGTAAATCCAGCAAGTACGGTAAACGTCTGGCAAAAATCGCCAAAGCATTGGGTAACAATATTAATGGCACGCCGGTCAACTATAAGGTTTATATGACCAGCGACGTCAACGCATGGGCGATGGCGAACGGCTGTGTTCGTGTCTACAGTGGCCTGATGGACATGATGAACGACAACGAAATTGAAGGCGTTCTGGGCCATGAACTGGGCCACGTCGCGTTGGGTCACTCGCTGGCTGAAATGAAAGCTTCTTATGCGATCGTTGCCGCACGTGATGCGATTTCCGCTACCAGCGGTGTGGCTTCCCAGCTTTCTCGCTCACAATTAGGTGATATCGCAGAAGGCGCGATCAATGCTAAATACTCCCGCGATAAAGAGTCCGAAGCAGATGATTTCTCCTTTGATCTGTTGAAGAAACGTGGCATCAGCACCCAGGGGCTGGTTGGCAGCTTTGAAAAATTGGCCAGCCTGGATGGCGGTCGTACCCAGTCCATGTTTGACTCTCACCCACCATCAACAGAGCGTGCGCAACACATCCGTGATCGTATCGCCTCTGGTAAGTAAATCATTGTCATCTTTCGGGCTGGTCTTCTGCCAGCCCGCTATAATTGCGCAATAAATCCCCATCTGAATACAGACAAAACTGGTTTTTGCACACAACGTTAACGATTTGTGGCGTCGGCGCGTATAATGCGCGCGGTTATGTTAACGGTACGCCTGTTTTAAGGAGATAAAGATGACGGCAATTGCCCCGGTTATTACCATTGATGGCCCAAGCGGTGCAGGGAAAGGCACCTTGTGTAAGGCTATGGCGGAAGCGTTGCAATGGCATCTGCTGGACTCGGGTGCAATTTATCGCGTACTGGCACTGGCGGCATTACATCACCATGTTGATGTTGCTTCGGAAGATGCGCTGGTGCCGCTGGCATCCCATCTGGATGTACGTTTTGTGTCGACCAATGGCAATCTGGAAGTGATCCTCGAAGGGGAAGATGTCAGCGGCGAAATTCGTACTCAGGAAGTGGCGAATGCTGCTTCACAAGTCGCGGCATTCCCACGCGTTCGTGAAGCATTATTGCGTCGCCAACGCGCGTTTCGCGAATTACCAGGCCTGATTGCCGATGGCCGCGACATGGGAACGGTGGTATTCCCTGATGCGCCAGTGAAAATTTTCCTTGACGCCTCCTCGGAAGAACGTGCGCACCGCCGCATGCTACAGTTGCAGGAGAAGGGCTTTAGTGTTAACTTTGAGCGCCTTTTGGCCGAGATCAAAGAACGCGACGACCGCGATCGTAACCGAGCGGTAGCGCCACTGGTTCCGGCAGCCGATGCTTTAGTGTTGGATTCCACCACCTTAAGCATTGAGCAAGTGATTGAAAAAGCGCTACAATACGCGCGCCAGAAATTGGCTCTCGCATAAGCGACCGAATTTGCAGTACCCCCGTTGCAATGGAATGACAGCGGGTATGTTAAACAACCCCATCCGGCATGGAGCCAGGTGGACGTTAAATATAAACCTGAAGATTAAACATGACTGAATCTTTTGCTCAACTCTTTGAAGAGTCCTTAAAAGAAATCGAAACCCGCCCGGGTTCTATCGTTCGTGGCGTTGTTGTTGCTATCGACAAAGACGTAGTACTGGTTGACGCTGGTCTGAAATCTGAGTCCGCCATCCCGGCTGAGCAGTTCAAAAACGCCCAGGGCGAGCTGGAAATCCAGGTAGGTGACGAAGTTGACGTTGCTCTGGACGCAGTAGAAGACGGCTTCGGTGAAACTCTGCTGTCCCGTGAGAAAGCTAAACGTCACGAAGCCTGGATCACGCTGGAAAAAGCTTACGAAGATGCTGAAACTGTTACCGGTGTTATCAACGGCAAAGTTAAGGGCGGCTTCACTGTTGAGCTGAACGGTATTCGTGCGTTCCTGCCAGGTTCTCTGGTAGACGTTCGTCCGGTGCGTGACACTCTGCACCTGGAAGGCAAAGAGCTTGAATTCAAAGTAATCAAGCTGGATCAGAAGCGCAACAACGTTGTTGTTTCTCGTCGTGCCGTTATCGAATCCGAAAACAGCGCAGAGCGCGATCAGCTGCTGGAAAACCTGCAGGAAGGCATGGAAGTTAAAGGTATCGTTAAGAACCTCACTGACTACGGTGCATTCGTTGATCTGGGCGGCGTTGACGGCCTGCTGCACATCACTGATATGGCCTGGAAACGCGTTAAGCATCCGAGCGAAATCGTCAACGTGGGCGACGAAATCACTGTTAAAGTGCTGAAGTTCGACCGCGAACGTACCCGTGTATCCCTGGGCCTGAAACAGCTGGGCGAAGATCCGTGGGTAGCTATCGCTAAACGTTATCCGGAAGGTACCAAACTGACTGGTCGCGTGACCAACCTGACCGACTACGGCTGCTTCGTTGAAATCGAAGAAGGCGTTGAAGGCCTGGTACACGTTTCCGAAATGGATTGGACCAACAAAAACATCCACCCGTCCAAAGTTGTTAACGTTGGCGATGTAGTGGAAGTTATGGTTCTGGATATCGACGAAGAACGTCGTCGTATCTCCCTGGGTCTGAAACAGTGCAAAGCTAACCCGTGGCAGCAGTTCGCGGAAACCCACAACAAGGGTGACCGTGTTGAAGGTAAAATCAAGTCTATCACTGACTTCGGTATCTTCATCGGCCTGGACGGCGGCATCGACGGCCTGGTTCACCTGTCTGACATCTCCTGGAACGTTGCAGGCGAAGAAGCAGTTCGTGAATACAAAAAAGGCGACGAAATCGCTGCAGTTGTTCTGCAGGTTGACGCAGAACGTGAACGTATCTCCCTGGGCGTTAAACAGCTCGCAGAAGATCCGTTCAACAACTGGGTTGCTCTGAACAAGAAAGGCGCTATCGTAACCGGTAAAGTAACTGCAGTTGACGCTAAAGGCGCAACCGTAGAACTGGCTGACGGCGTTGAAGGTTACCTGCGTGCTTCTGAAGCATCCCGTGACCGCGTTGAAGACGCTACCTTGGTTCTGAGCGTTGGCGACGAAGTTGAAGCTAAATTCACCGGCGTTGATCGTAAAAACCGCGCAATCAGCCTGTCTGTTCGTGCGAAAGACGAAGCTGACGAGAAAGATGCAATCGCAACTGTTAACAAACAGGAAGATGCAAACTTCTCCAACAACGCAATGGCTGAAGCTTTCAAAGCAGCTAAAGGCGAGTAATTCTCTGACTCTTCGGGATTTTTATTCCGAAGTTTGTTGAGTTTACTTGACAGATTGCAGGTTTCGTCCTGTAATCAAGCACTAAGGGCGGCTACGGCCGCCCTTAATCAATGCAGCAACAGCAGCCGCTAAATTTGCCTTTAAGGAACCGGAGGAATCATGACCAAGTCAGAATTGATAGAAAGACTTGCCACCCAGCAATCGCACATTCCCGCCAAGACGGTTGAAGATGCAGTAAAAGAGATGCTGGAGCATATGGCCTCGACTCTTGCGCAGGGCGAGCGTATTGAAATCCGCGGTTTCGGCAGTTTCTCTTTGCACTACCGCGCACCACGTACCGGACGTAATCCGAAGACTGGCGATAAAGTAGAACTGGAAGGAAAATACGTTCCTCACTTTAAACCAGGTAAAGAACTGCGCGATCGCGCCAATATTTACGGTTAAGTTTTTACTCAAACTTGAACGCGAGAAAAGCACCTGTCGGGTGCTTTTTTCATTTCTCTAATCTGGAACTGGAAGCTGCCTCGCAGAGTTTTGAGCAGTTTTCACCCTATCGTTAAATTCTTCTGAACGTGCCTCGGGGAACGCAAAACACCCACCAGACAACCGTTCAACAAAGTTGCACACTTTCTATAAACAGGGAGGGTGCATGAAAATAACGACAGTCGGCGTATGCATAATTTGCGGAATTTTTCCGTTGCTGATTTTGCCCCAATTGCCAGGGACAGTAACCCTTGCGTTTCTGACTCTCTTCGCCTGTGTACTGGCATTTATCCCTGTTAAAACCGTCCGTTATATCGCGCTGACGTTGCTGTTTTTCGTTTGGGGCATATTAGCAGCAAAGCAAATTTTGTGGGCAGGAGAAACCTTAACTGGCGCGACGCAGGATGCAATAGTTGAGATCACTGCTACTGACGGCATGACCACTCATTACGGTCAAATCACTCATCTACAAAGTCGACGTATATTCCCTGCGCCAGGCCTCGTACTGTATGGCGAATATCTTCCGCAAGCGGTTTGTGCCGGACAAGTATGGTCAATGAAACTCAAAGTTCGTGCAGTTCATGGCCAACTTAATGATGGCGGCTTTGATAGCCAGCGTTATGCCATTGCCCAGCATCAGCCGCTGACCGGCCGCTTTCTGCAGGCAAGTGTCATTGAACCGAATTGTAGCCTGCGTGCACAGTATCTGGCGTCATTACAAACAACGCTGCAACCCTATCCGTGGAATGCGGTTATTCTTGGTTTAGGTATGGGGGAACGGTTATCCGTTCCCAAAGAAATCAAAAATATCATGCGCGATACTGGAACGGCGCATTTAATGGCGATATCGGGATTGCATATCGCTTTTGCGGCGTTGCTGGCTGCCGGACTCATTCGCAGTGGACAAATTTTTCTGCCTGGGCGCTGGATCCACTGGCAAATGCCATTAATTGGCGGAATCTGCTGTGCTGCTTTTTATGCCTGGCTGACTGGGATGCAACCTCCTGCATTGCGTACCGTGGTGGCGCTTGCCATGTGGGGAATGCTTAAGTTAAGTGGGCGACAGTGGAGTGGCTGGGATGTATGGATATGTTGTCTGGCGGCAATTTTGCTGATGGATCCTGTTGCCATTCTTTCGCAAAGTTTATGGCTCTCTGCCGCTGCGGTCGCGGCGCTGATTTTTTGGTATCAGTGGTTTCCCTGTCCGGAGTGGCAACTGCCGCCAGTATTGCGCGCGGTTGTTGCCCTCATCCATCTACAACTGGGAATCACGCTCCTGCTAATGCCTGTGCAAATCGTCGTATTTCATGGCATTAGTCTGACCTCGTTTATTGCAAACCTATTTGCAATTCCCCTGGTGACATTTATCACGGTTCCGTTGATCCTCGCCGCGATGGTTATGCATTTAAGCGGGCCGTTAATCGTGGAGCAAGGAGTATGGTTTCTTGCCGACCGGTCTTTGGCTTTGCTTTTCTGGGGGTTAAAGAGTTTGCCAGAAGGGTGGATCAACATTGCTGAACGTTGGCAATGGCTATCATTTTCCCCATGGTTCTTACTGGTGGTATGGCGATTAAACGCCTGGCGAACGTTGCCAGCAATGTGTGTGGCTGGAGGCTTGCTGATGTGCTGGCCGCTGTGGCAAAAACCTCGACCTGACGAGTGGCAAGTGTACATGCTTGATGTCGGGCAAGGGCTGGCAATGGTGATAGCCAGAAACGGCAAAGCGATTCTCTATGACACGGGACTGGCCTGGCCTGAAGGGGATAGTGGGCAACAACTGATTATCCCCTGGCTCCACTGGCATAATCTTGAACCGGAAGGCGTTATTCTGAGTCATGAACATCTGGATCACCGGGGAGGGCTGGACTCAATATTGCATACATGGCCGATGTTATGGATCAGAAGTCCGTTAAACTGGGAACACCATCAGCCCTGTGTGCGTGGCGAAGCGTGGCAATGGCAAGGATTGCGTTTCAGCGCGCACTGGCCTTTACAAGGTAGCAACGATAAAGGAAATAACCATTCCTGTGTGGTTAAGGTTGATGACGGGACGAATAGCATTCTTCTAACCGGTGATATTGAAGCCCCTGCTGAACAAAAGATGCTAAGCCGTTACTGGCAGCAAATGCAGGCAACATTACTTCAGGTACCTCACCATGGCAGTAATACCTCATCATCGTTGCCATTAATTCAGCGAGTGAATGGAAAAGTGGCACTCGCATCGGCATCGCGCTATAACGCATGGCGACTGCCCTCAAGCAAAGTTAAACATCGCTATCAACAACAGGGTTATAAGTGGCTTGATACTCCACATCAGGGTCAAATAACGGTCAATTTTTCAGCGCAAGGCTGGCGGATTAGCAGCCTCAGAGAGCAAATTTTACCTCGTTGGTATCATCAGTGGTTTGGCGTGCCAGTGGATAACGGGTAGAATATGCGGCTATTTCAACAAATGCTGGTTTTTTGAATGCATAACGACAAAGATCTCTCTACGTGGCAGACATTCCGCCGACTGTGGCCAACCATTGCGCCTTTTAAAGCGGGTCTGATCGTGGCGGGCGTAGCGTTAATCCTCAACGCAGCCAGCGATACCTTCATGTTATCGCTCCTTAAGCCACTTCTTGATGATGGCTTTGGTAAAACAGATCGCTCCGTGCTGGTGTGGATGCCGCTGGTGGTGATCGGGCTAATGATTTTACGTGGTATCACCAGCTATGTCTCCAGCTACTGTATCTCCTGGGTATCAGGAAAGGTGGTAATGACTATGCGTCGCCGCCTGTTTGGTCACATGATGGGAATGCCAGTTTCATTCTTTGACAAACAGTCAACGGGTACGCTGTTGTCACGTATCACCTACGATTCCGAACAGGTTGCTTCTTCTTCTTCCGGCGCACTGATTACTGTTGTGCGTGAAGGTGCGTCGATCATCGGCCTGTTCATCATGATGTTCTATTACAGTTGGCAACTGTCGATCATTTTGATTGTGCTGGCACCGATTGTTTCGATTGCGATTCGCGTTGTATCGAAGCGTTTTCGCAACATCAGTAAAAACATGCAGAACACCATGGGGCAGGTGACCACCAGCGCCGAACAAATGCTGAAGGGCCACAAAGAAGTATTGATTTTCGGTGGTCAGGAAGTGGAAACGAAACGCTTCGATAAAGTCAGTAACCGAATGCGTCTTCAGGGGATGAAAATGGTTTCAGCCTCTTCCATCTCTGATCCGATCATTCAGCTGATCGCCTCTTTGGCGCTGGCGTTTGTTCTGTATGCGGCGAGCTTCCCAAGTGTCATGGATAGCCTGACTGCCGGTACGATTACCGTTGTTTTCTCTTCAATGATTGCACTGATGCGTCCACTGAAATCGCTGACCAACGTTAACGCCCAGTTCCAGCGCGGTATGGCGGCTTGTCAGACGCTGTTTACCATTCTGGACAGTGAGCAGGAGAAAGACGAAGGTAAGCGCGTGCTCGAGCGTGCGACTGGCGACGTGGAATTCCGCAACGTCACCTTTACTTATCCGGGACGTGACGTACCCGCATTGCGTAACATCAACCTGAAAATTCCGGCAGGGAAGACGGTTGCTCTGGTTGGACGCTCTGGTTCAGGTAAATCAACCATCGCCAGCCTGATCACGCGTTTTTACGATATTGATGAAGGCGAAATCCTGATGGATGGTCACGATCTGCGCGAGTATACCCTGGCGTCGTTACGTAACCAGGTTGCTCTGGTGTCGCAGAATGTCCATCTGTTTAACGATACGGTTGCTAACAACATTGCTTACGCACGGACTGAACAGTACAGCCGTGAGCAAATTGAAGAAGCGGCGCGTATGGCCTACGCCATGGACTTCATCAATAAGATGGATAACGGTCTCGATACAGTGATTGGTGAAAACGGCGTGCTGCTCTCTGGCGGTCAGCGTCAGCGTATTGCTATCGCTCGAGCCTTGTTGCGTGATAGCCCGATTCTGATTCTGGACGAAGCTACCTCGGCGTTGGATACCGAATCCGAACGTGCGATTCAGGCGGCACTGGATGAGTTGCAGAAAAACCGTACCTCCCTGGTGATTGCCCACCGCTTGTCTACCATTGAAAAGGCAGACGAAATCGTGGTCGTCGAGGATGGTGTCATTGTGGAACGCGGTACGCATAACGATTTGCTTGAGCACCGTGGCGTTTACGCGCAACTTCACAAAATGCAGTTTGGCCAATGATCGAAAAAATCTGGTCTGGTGAATCCCCTTTGTGGCGGCTATTGCTGCCACTCTCCTGGTTGTATGGCCTGGTGAGTGGCGCGATCCGTCTTTGCTATAAACTAAAACTGAAGCGCGCCTGGCGTGCCCCCGTACCGGTTGTCGTGGTTGGTAATCTCACCGCAGGCGGCAACGGAAAAACCCCGGTCGTTGTCTGGCTGGTGGAACAGTTGCAACAGCGCGGTATTCGCGTGGGGGTCGTATCGCGGGGATATGGTGGTAAGGCTGAATCTTATCCGCTGTTATTGTCGGCAGATACCACCACAGCACAGGCGGGTGATGAACCTGTGTTGATTTATCAACGCACTGATGCGCCTGTTGCGGTTTCTCCCGTGCGTTCTGATGCGATAAAAGCCATTCTGGCGCAACACTCTGATGTGCAGATCATCGTAACCGACGACGGTTTACAGCATTACCGTCTGGCGCGTGATGTGGAAATTGTCGTTATTGATGGTGTGCGTCGCTTTGGCAATGGCTGGTGGTTGCCGGCGGGGCCAATGCGTGAGCGAGCGGGGCGCTTAAAGTCGGTTGATGCGGTAATCGTCAACGGTGGTGTCCCCCGCAGCGGTGAAATCCCCATGCATCTGCTGCCGGGTCAGGCGGTGAATTTACGTACCGGTACGCGTTGTGACGTTGCTCAGCTTGAACATGTGGTGGCGATGGCAGGGATTGGTCATCCGCCGCGCTTTTTTGCCACGCTGAAGATGTGTGGCGTACAACCGGAAAAATGTGTACCGCTGGCCGATCATCAGTCTTTGAATCATGCGGATGTCAGCGCGTTGGTAAGCGACGGGCAAACGCTGGTAATGACTGAAAAAGATGCGGTGAAATGCCGGGCCTTTGCAGATGAAAATTGGTGGTATTTGCCTGTTGACGCACAGCTTTCAGGTGATGAACCAGCGAAACTGCTTGCGCAACTAACCTCGCTGGCTTCTGGCAACTAGTTACGCCGCGGCAGCGTTCGATTGATGGAGTCATGAATGTCGCTGCCGCACCTCTCCCTTGCTGATGCGCGTAATCTTCACCTTGCCGCGCAAGGCCTGTTAAACAAACCCCGCCGTCGAGCATCGTTGGAGGATATTCCGGCAACGATCTCCCGCATGTCCTTGCTGCAAATCGATACCATCAATATTGTTGCCCGTAGCCCATATCTGGTGCTTTTCAGTCGTCTGGGAAATTATCCTGCCCAGTGGCTGGATGAGTCTCTGGCGCGTGGCGAATTAATGGAATACTGGGCGCATGAAGCCTGTTTTATGCCACGTAGCGATTTTCGTCTTATTCGCCACCGCATGCTGGCACCTGAAAAAATGGGCTGGAAATATAAAGACGCCTGGATGCAGGAACATGAGGCGGAAATTGCACATTTAATTCAGCATATTCATGATAAGGGGCCGGTACGTTCAGCCGATTTCGAGCATTCTCGTAAAGGTGCAAGCGGCTGGTGGGAATGGAAGCCGCATAAACGGCATCTGGAAGGTTTATTTACAGCCGGGAAAGTGATGGTGATTGAACGGCGCAACTTCCAGCGCGTTTATGATTTAACCCACCGTGTCATGCCTGACTGGGATGATGAGCGCGATCTCGTTTCGCAAACAGAAGCAGAAATCATCATGCTGGATAACAGTGCGCGTAGCCTGGGCATATTCCGCGAACAGTGGCTGGCAGATTACTATCGGCTGAAACGTCCGGCACTGGCGGCTTGGCGCGAAGCGAGGGCTGAACAGCAGCAAATCATTGCTGTGCATGTTGAAAAATTGGGCAATCTTTGGCTGCATGCTGATTTGCTGCCGCTACTCGAGCGTGCGCTCGCCGGAAAGCTCACTGCAACGCACAGCGCGGTACTTTCGCCTTTTGATCCTGTTGTCTGGGATCGCAAACGCGCAGAGCAGCTTTTTGATTTTAGCTACCGGCTGGAGTGCTATACCCCAGCGCCGAAACGCCAGTATGGCTATTTTGTTCTGCCGTTATTACATCGTGGGCAATTAGTTGGGCGAATGGATGCCAAAATGCATCGCCAGACAGGCATCCTTGAAGTTATCTCTCTGTGGTTACAGGAAGGCATTAAACCAACGACAACGTTGCAAAAAGGGTTACGTCAGGCGATTACTGATTTCGCTAACTGGCAGCAGGCAACGCGGGTGACATTAGGACGCTGCCCGCAAGGCCTCTTTACTGATTGCCGCACCGGCTGGGAAATAGACCCCGTCGCATAAATGATTATGATAAGATTTATGCATTCATAACCCGATCCATCTGGAGGAACTATGGATCATCGTCTGCTTGAAATCATTGCCTGCCCGGTTTGCAACGGAAAACTTTGGTATAACCAGGAAAAACAAGAACTTATTTGCAAACTGGACAACCTGGCTTTCCCGCTGCGCGATGGCATTCCAGTGTTGCTGGAAACGGAAGCCCGCGTGCTGACTGCTGATGAGAGTAAATCATGAGTTTTGTGGTCATTATTCCCGCGCGCTACGCGTCCACGCGTCTGCCCGGTAAACCATTGGTTGATATTAACGGCAAACCCATGATTGTTCATGTTCTTGAACGCGCGCGCGAATCAGGTGCCGAGCGCATCATCGTGGCAACCGATCATGAGGATGTTGCCCGCGCTGTTGAAGCCGCTGGCGGTGAAGTATGTATGACGCGCGCCGATCATCAGTCAGGAACAGAACGTCTGGCGGAAGTTGTCGAAAAATGCGCATTCAGCGACGACACGGTGATCGTTAATGTGCAGGGGGATGAACCGATGATCCCTGCGACAATCATTCGTCAGGTTGCTGATAATCTCGCCCAGCGTCAGGTGGGTATGGCGACTCTGGCGGTGCCAATCCACAATGCGGAGGAAGCGTTTAACCCGAATGCGGTGAAAGTGGTCCTCGACGCTGAAGGGTATGCACTGTACTTCTCTCGCGCCACCATTCCTTGGGATCGTGATCGTTTTGCAAAAGGCCTTGAAACCGTTGGCGATAACTTCCTGCGTCATCTTGGTATTTATGGCTACCGTGCAGGCTTTATCCGTCGTTACGTCAACTGGCAGCCAAGTCCGTTAGAACACATCGAAATGTTAGAGCAGCTTCGTGTTCTGTGGTACGGCGAAAAAATCCATGTTGCTGTCGCCCAGGAAGTTCCTGGCACAGGTGTGGATACCCCTGAAGATCTCGAGCGCGTTCGCGCTGAAATGCGCTAATTTCACTTCACGACACTCCAGCCAATTTTGGGAGGAGTGTCGTACCGTTACGATTTTCCTCAATTTTTCTTTTCAACAATTGATCTCATTCAGGTGACATCTTTTATATTGGCGCTCATTATGAAAGCAGTAGCTTTTATGAGGGTAATCTGAATGGAACAGCTGCGTGCCGAATTAAGCCATTTACTGGGCGAAAAACTCAGTCGTATTGAGTGCGTCAATGAAAAAGCGGATACGGCGTTGTGGGCTTTGTATGACAGCCAGGGAAACCCAATGCCGTTAATGGCAAGAAGCTTTAGTACGCCCGGAAAAGCCCGACAACTGGCATGGAAAACCACCATGCTGGCAAGAAGTGGGACTGTCCGTATGCCGACTATTTATGGTGTGATGACGCATGAAGAACACCCCGGCCCCGATGTCCTGCTACTGGAGCGGATGCGTGGTGTTTCGGTGGAGGCACCAGCCCGAACACCAGAACGCTGGGAACAGCTCAAAGACCAAATCGTTGAAGCCTTACTGGCCTGGCACCGTCAGGACAGTCGCGGTTGCGTCGGCGCGGTCGACAATACTCAGGAAAATTTCTGGCCCTCATGGTACCGGCAACATGTTGAAGTGCTATGGACCACGCTCAATCAGTTCAATAACACCGGTCTGACGATGCAGGATAAGCGGATCCTGTTTCGCACTCGCGAATGTCTCCCGGCATTATTTGAAGGCTTTAACGACAATTGTGTACTGATTCACGGTAACTTCTGTTTACGCAGCATGCTGAAAGATTCGCGCAGCGATCAGTTACTGGCGATGGTCGGACCGGGACTAATGCTTTGGGCACCGCGAGAATACGAACTGTTCCGACTAATGGATAATTCTCTGGCGGAAGATTTGCTCTGGAGTTATCTGCAACGCGCGCCAGTGGCGGAGTCGTTCATCTGGCGGCGTTGGTTGTATGTGTTATGGGATGAAGTTGCGCAACTGGTCAACACCGGACGATTTAGTCGGCGTAACTTCGATCTGGCATCAAAATCACTCTTGCCGTGGCTCGCCTGACGAACCTTTCAGCCATTGCCAGATCCGGCCAAGCGTTTCATAGCCAACGCGGTCGCTATGCATCAACCAAACCGGAGAAGGGATTGCCCGTTCCCACGGATTAAGCGGCGAGTCGATGGCCAACTGATTCGCCGGGGCTGGTAGCGGATTTAACCCTTCCTGCTGAAAAAAGATCATCGCCCGCGGCAGATGTGATGCGGAGGTCACCAGCAGGAAAGGTGCGTCACCAATCGCCTGTTTCACTGCTGCAGCTTCTTCTTCGGTATCTTTTGGCAAATCCAGGGTGATAATTTGCTCGCGCGGTACGCCCAGCGATTGCGCAACTCTGGCACCTACTTCCGCTGTACTCACCGTATTGGTTTTTGCTACGCCTCCCGTGAAGATCAGTTTTGATCCCGGATTTTCGCGCCATAAGCGAATACCTTCATTCAGGCGTGGCAGACTGTTATTGATTAAATTCGAACTCGGTGCCCACTGTGGGTTCCAGGTATAACCGCCTCCGAGCACCACGATATAGTCCACTTTTTGCGAATTATTCCATGTCGGATAGGTGCTTTCGATGGGACGCAGCAGGCGGTCGGCTACCGGTTGCAAACTCAATAACAAGAGCGCCAGCCACCCAATGCTAATAAAAATCTTCCCGGTTTTTTGAAAACGGCTAAACCACAGCAGCGCCAGGCCAGCGCCAATAATCAACAACATCAGCGGAAGTGGCAGCAACATATTGCCAATCACTTTTTTCAGTGTAAAAAGCATCCTTTCTGGTTCCTTTTTTAACCATATAGCAAGGGATCGCCAGCGATATTACACCAGACGGGTTCATTCTCGCCGTGGCTGTGACAAAATAGCGTCTTTATCAGAAAACGTCTTAGCCAACCGGTGGAGAAAGCAATGCAGGATCGCAATTTTGATGATATTGCGGAAAAGTTTTCCCGTAACATTTACGGCACCACCAAAGGGCAGCTTCGACAGGCT
Organism: Escherichia sp. WS3063; assembly: GCF_046486595.1. Lineage (NCBI taxonomy): Bacteria > Pseudomonadati > Pseudomonadota > Gammaproteobacteria > Enterobacterales > Enterobacteriaceae > Escherichia > Escherichia sp. WS3063. Next base: position 223,289 of record NZ_JBJQKY010000005.1, on the reverse strand, counting down.
ATTCTGTGGCAGGATCTCGATCGCGTGCTGGCGGAAATGGGCCCGCAAAAACTGCGTGTGCTGGATGCTGGCGGTGGAGAAGGGCAGACCGCAATCAAAATGGCTGAGCGCGGGCATCAGGTCATTTTATGCGATCTTTCTGCGCAGATGATCGACCGCGCAAAACAGGCGGCAGAAGCAAAAGGTGTGAGCGACAACATGCAATTTATACATTGCGCCGCTCAGGATGTTGCTTCGCATTTGGAAACGCCCGTTGATCTGATATTGTTCCATGCGGTGCTCGAGTGGGTGGCCGATCCCCGCAGCGTATTACAGACCCTGTGGTCAGTGTTGCGTCCAGGCGGTGTGTTGTCGTTAATGTTCTACAATGCGCACGGCTTGCTGATGCATAACATGGTCGCCGGGAATTTTGATTACGTGCAGGCGGGAATGCCGAAAAAGAAAAAACGGACGCTTTCGCCAGATTATCCACGCGACCCGGCGCAGGTTTATCTGTGGCTGGAAGAAGCTGGTTGGCAAATTATGGGTAAGACAGGCGTTCGTGTGTTTCATGATTATCTGCGCGAGAAGCACCAGCAGCGCGACTGCTATGAAGCATTACTTGAATTAGAAACGCGTTATTGCCGTCAGGAACCGTATATTACCCTGGGGCGTTATATTCATGTCACCGCGCGCAAACCGCAGAGCAAGGATAAAGTATGAGTGAATTTTCCCAGACAGTCCCCGAACTGGTTGCCTGGGCCAGAAAAAATGACTTCTCCATCTCGCTGCCGGTAGACCGACTCTCTTTTCTGCTGGCGGTTGCCACGCTGAACGGCGAGCGTCTGGATGGTGAGATGAGTGAAGGCGAGCTGGTGGATGCATTCCGCCATGTGAGTGATGCGTTTGAGCAAACCAGCGAAACCATCGGCGTGCGCGCCAACAACGCGATCAACGACATGGTGCGTCAACGTCTGCTGAACCGCTTTACCAGCGAGCAGGCGGAAGGGAACGCAATTTACCGTCTGACGCCGCTCGGCATCGGCATTACTGACTACTACATCCGTCAGCGCGAGTTTTCTACGCTGCGCCTTTCTATGCAGTTGTCGATTGTGGCGGGTGAGCTCAAACGCGCGGCAGATGCCGCCGAAGAGGGCGGTGATGAATTTCACTGGCACCGTAATGTTTATGCGCCACTGAAATATTCGGTAGCAGAAATTTTCGACAGTATCGACCTGACGCAACGTCTGATGGACGAACAGCAGCAGCAGGTGAAGGACGATATCGCCCAGTTGCTGAACAAAGACTGGCGGGCGGCGATCTCCAGCTGTGAATTGTTGCTTTCGGAAACTTCCGGAACGCTGCGTGAATTGCAGGATACGCTGGAAGCGGCAGGCGACAAATTGCAGGCTAATCTGTTGCGCATTCAGGATGCGACGATGACCCATGACGATCTGCATTTTGTCGATCGTCTGGTGTTCGATCTGCAGAGCAAACTTGACCGTATTATCAGCTGGGGCCAGCAATCCATCGACTTGTGGATTGGCTACGACCGCCACGTACACAAATTTATTCGTACTGCGATCGATATGGATAAAAACCGCGTCTTTGCTCAGCGGTTACGTCAGTCGGTACAAACCTATTTTGATGAGCCGTGGGCGCTAACTTATGCCAATGCCGATCGTCTGCTGGATATGCGTGACGAAGAGATGGTACTGCGCGATGAAGAAGTGACTGGGGAACTTCCTGAGGATCTGGAGTACGAAGAGTTTAACGAGATCCGCGAACAGCTGGCGGCGATCATCGAAGAACAACTTGCCGTGTACAAAACCAGACAAGTGCCGCTGGATCTTGGTCTGGTGGTACGCGAATATCTGTCACAGTATCCGCGTGCACGTCACTTTGACGTTGCGCGCATTGTTATTGATCAGGCGGTACGTCTTGGCGTAGCGCAAGCAGATTTCACCGGACTGCCAGCGAAATGGCAGCCGATTAATGATTACGGAGCCAAGGTACAGGCGCATGTCATCGACAAATATTGAACAAGTGATGCCGGTTAAGCTGGCGCAGGCGCTGGCGAATCCGTTATTTCCGGCGCTGGATAGCGCCTTACGTTCAGGCCGCCATATTGGCCTCGACGAACTGGATAATCATGCATTCCTGATGGATTTTCAGGAATATCTGGAAGAGTTTTACGCGCGTTATAACGTTGAGCTTATTCGCGCACCGGAGGGGTTCTTCTATTTACGCCCACGTTCCACCACTCTGATCCCTCGTTCCGTTTTGTCGGAACTGGATATGATGGTCGGGAAAATCCTCTGTTATCTTTATCTCAGCCCGGAGCGGCTGGCGAATGAGGGGATTTTCACCCAGCAGGAACTGTACGATGAACTGCTCACCCTGGCCGATGAAGCGAAACTGCTGAAACTGGTGAACAACCGTTCAACCGGTTCAGACGTTGACCGGCAGAAGTTGCAGGAGAAAGTACGTTCTTCGCTCAACCGTCTGCGTCGTTTGGGTATGGTGTGGTTTATGGGCCACGACAGCAGCAAGTTCCGCATTACCGAATCGGTGTTCCGCTTCGGAGCCGATGTGCGTGCTGGCGACGATCCCCGTGAAGCACAGCGTCGCCTGATTCGTGATGGTGAAGCAATGCCGATTGAAAATCATCTGCAACTCAACGATGAAACCGAAGAGAGTCAGCCAGATAGCGGAGAGGAAGAATAATGATTGAACGCGGTAAATTTCGCTCACTGACGCTGATTAACTGGAACGGCTTTTTTGCCCGAACTTTTGACCTTGACGAGCTGGTCACGACGCTTTCTGGCGGTAACGGGGCGGGTAAATCCACCACCATGGCGGCGTTCGTTACGGCGCTTATCCCCGACCTGACCCTGCTGCATTTCCGTAACACTACGGAAGCCGGGGCCACCAGCGGTTCGCGCGATAAAGGTCTGCACGGTAAGCTGAAAGCGGGTGTCTGTTATTCGATGCTCGACACCATTAACTCGCGCCACCAGCGCGTGGTGGTCGGTGTGCGTCTGCAACAGGTTGCCGGACGCGATCGTAAAGTGGATATCAAACCATTTGCCATTCAGGGACTGCCGATGTCGGTGCAGCCGACACAGCTGGTGACCGAAACCCTGAGCGAACGTCAGGCGCGCGTGCTGCCGCTTAACGAGCTGAAAGACAAGCTCGAGGCGATGGAAGGCGTGCAGTTTAAACAGTTCAACTCCATTACCGATTACCACTCGCTGATGTTCGATCTGGGCATCATCGCGCGTCGTCTGCGCTCAGCGTCTGACCGTAGTAAATTCTATCGTCTGATCGAAGCTTCGCTGTACGGCGGGATCTCCAGCGCCATTACGCGCTCTCTGCGCGACTACCTGTTGCCGGAAAACAGCGGCGTGCGGAAAGCGTTCCAGGACATGGAAGCGGCGCTGCGCGAAAACCGCATGACGCTGGAAGCGATTCGTGTCACCCAGTCGGACCGCGACCTGTTTAAGCATCTGATTAGCGAAGCCACCAACTACGTGGCGGCGGACTACATGCGTCACGCCAACGAGCGCCGTGTCCATCTCGACAAAGCCCTGGAGTTTCGTCGCGAGCTACACACTTCGCGTCAGCAACTGGCGGCTGAGCAGTACAAACACGTCGATATGGCGCGTGAGCTGGCAGAGCACAACGGTGCCGAAGGCGATCTGGAAGCAGATTATCAGGCGGCCAGCGATCACCTGAACCTGGTGCAAACCGCACTGCGTCAGCAGGAGAAGATCGAACGTTACGAAGCGGATCTCGATGAGCTGCAGATCCGTCTGGAAGAGCAAAACGAAGTGGTGGCAGAAGCCATCGAACGCCAGGAAGAGAATGAGGCTCGTGCGGAAGCTGCCGAACTGGAAGTGGACGAGCTGAAAAGCCAGCTTGCTGACTACCAGCAGGCGCTGGACGTCCAGCAAACGCGCGCGATCCAGTATAACCAAGCGATTGCTGCGCTTAATCGTGCCAAAGAACTGTGCCATCTGCCGGACTTAACCGCCGACAGCGCCGCCGAATGGCTGGAAACCTTCCAGGCGAAAGAGCTGGAAGCGACTGAAAAAATGCTCTCTCTTGAGCAGAAAATGAGCATGGCGCAAACCGCGCACAGCCAGTTTGAGCAGGCTTATCAGCTGGTGGTGGCAATCAACGGCCCGCTGGCGCGTAACGAGGCGTGGGATGTCGCTCGCGAACTGCTGCGCGAAGGGGTCGATCAGCGTCACCTGGCAGAGCAGGTTCAGCCGTTGCGGATGCGCTTAAGCGAACTGGAACAGCGTCTGCGTGAGCAGCAAGAAGCTGAGCGTCTGCTGGCAGATTTCTGCAAACGTCAGGGCAAGAATTTTGATATTGATGAACTGGAAGCTCTGCATCAGGAGCTGGAAGCACGCATTGCCTCTCTTTCCGATAGCGTCTCTAACGCCCGAGAAGTGCGGATGGCACTGCGCCAGGAGCAGGAACAGCTGCAGTCTCGCATTCAGAGTTTGATGCAGCGTGCGCCGGTTTGGCTGGCTGCGCAAAACAGTCTCAACCAGTTGAGCGAACAGTGCGGCGAAGAGTTCTCCTCCAGCCAGGATGTCACCGAATATCTGCAACAGTTGCTGGAGCGTGAGCGCGAAGCCATTGTTGAACGCGATGAAGTAGGCGCGCGCAAAAACGCCGTCGATGAAGAGATCGAACGTTTAAGCCAGCCAGGTGGTTCTGAAGACCAGCGTTTGAATGCGCTGGCGGAGCGTTTTGGCGGCGTGCTGCTGTCAGAAATTTATGACGACGTTAGCCTGGAAGATGCGCCGTACTTCTCAGCGCTGTATGGCCCGTCACGCCACGCCATCGTGGTGCCAGATCTGTCACAGGTAACCGAACACCTGGAAGGCTTGACCGATTGCCCGGAAGATCTCTATCTGATCGAAGGGGATCCGCAGTCATTCGATGATAGCGTGTTCAGCGTTGATGAGCTGGAAAAAGCGGTGGTGGTGAAAATCGCCGATCGTCAGTGGCGTTATTCACGTTTCCCGGAAGTGCCGCTGTTTGGTCGTGCTGCGCGTGAAAGCCGTATTGAAAGCCTCCATGCCGAGCGTGAAGTGCTTTCCGAACGCTTCGCCACGCTCTCCTTTGATGTACAGAAAACCCAGCGTCTGCATCAGGCGTTCAGCCGCTTTATCGGCAGCCACCTGGCGGTGGCGTTTGAGTCTGATCCGGAAGCCGAAATCCGTCAACTGAACAGCCGTCGCGTCGAACTGGAGCGGGCGTTGAGTAATCATGAAAATGATAACCAGCAGCAGCGTATTCAGTTTGAGCAGGCGAAAGAGGGTGTTACGGCGCTGAACCGCATTCTGCCGCGTCTCAACTTGTTGGCTGATGACAGCCTGGCGGATCGCGTCGATGAAATCCGCGAACGTCTGGATGAAGCCCAGGAAGCCGCGCGTTTTGTTCAGCAGTTCGGTAATCAACTGGCGAAACTGGAACCGATCGTTTCGGTATTGCAGAGTGACCCGGAACAGTTCGAACAATTAAAAGAAGATTACGCGTACTCTCAGCAGATGCAGCGCGATGCCCGTCAGCAGGCGTTTGCCCTGACGGAAGTGGTGCAGCGTCGTGCGCACTTTAGCTACTCTGACTCGGCAGAAATGCTTAGCGGTAACAGCGATCTCAACGAAAAACTGCGTGAACGTCTGGAACAGGCGGAAGCGGAGCGTACCCGCGCGCGTGAAGCGTTGCGCGGACACGCAGCGCAGTTGAGTCAGTACAACCAGGTGCTGGCTTCGCTGAAAAGTTCTTACGACACCAAAAAAGAGCTACTCAACGATCTGCAACGTGAATTGCAGGATATCGGCGTGCGTGCTGATAGCGGGGCAGAAGAGCGGGCGCGTATTCGCCGTGACGAGTTGCACGCGCAACTGAGCAATAACCGTTCACGCCGCAATCAACTGGAAAAAGCGCTTACCTTCTGCGAAGCAGAGATGGACAACCTGACCCGCAAACTGCGCAAGCTGGAGCGGGATTACTTTGAGATGCGCGAGCAGGTAGTGACCGCGAAAGCGGGCTGGTGTGCAGTCATGCGCATGGTGAAAGATAACGGCGTTGAGCGCCGCTTACACCGTCGTGAGCTGGCTTATCTCTCCGCTGATGATTTGCGTTCCATGTCGGATAAGGCGTTAGGTGCGCTGCGTCTGGCGGTGGCGGATAACGAACATCTGCGCGACGTGCTGCGTATGTCGGAAGATCCAAAACGTCCGGAACGTAAAATTCAGTTCTTCGTGGCGGTTTATCAGCATCTGCGTGAACGTATTCGTCAGGATATTATTCGTACCGATGATCCGGTGGAAGCTATCGAACAGATGGAGATCGAACTTAGCCGTCTGACCGAAGAGTTAACCTCCCGCGAACAGAAACTGGCGATCAGTTCCCGCAGCGTGGCGAACATTATTCGCAAAACCATTCAGCGCGAGCAGAACCGTATCCGTATGCTCAACCAGGGCTTGCAGAGCGTATCGTTTGGCCAGGTGAACAGCGTGCGTCTCAACGTGAACGTGCGTGAAACGCACGCCATGCTGCTGGATGTGCTCTCTGAACAGCATGAGCAACATCAGGATCTGTTTAACAGCAACCGTCTGACCTTCTCAGAAGCGCTGGCGAAACTGTATCAGCGTCTTAATCCGCAGATTGATATGGGGCAACGCACGCCGCAGACCATTGGCGAAGAACTGCTGGATTACCGCAACTATCTGGAAATGGAAGTTGAGGTTAACCGTGGTTCTGATGGCTGGCTGCGCGCAGAATCTGGCGCTCTGTCGACCGGTGAGGCGATTGGTACCGGTATGTCGATTCTGGTGATGGTGGTACAAAGCTGGGAAGATGAATCTCGCCGCCTGCGCGGTAAAGATATCTCTCCTTGCCGCCTGCTGTTCCTCGATGAAGCAGCGCGACTGGATGCTCGTTCTATCGCCACGCTGTTTGAATTGTGTGAACGTTTGCAAATGCAGCTCATCATCGCAGCGCCGGAAAATATCAGTCCGGAAAAAGGCACCACCTATAAACTGGTGCGTAAAGTCTTCCAGAATACCGAACACGTTCACGTCGTCGGCCTGCGAGGATTTGCGCCGCAACTCCCTGAAACGCTTCCAGGAAGTGACGAAGCGCCTTCCCAGGCGAGTTAAAATGAAGGCGGCAGCAATGCCGCCTTTCCTTTTTCCGAAAACTCCGTTTCTGCACTAAAAAAGTGGCACATTACGGCGCGCTTTTCTTTAAACTTCTTTACATTAGGTTATGTAAAAACGTATCGGCGTTTATATACTGAAGATAAGCCTGATGAGTAACAGGCTTGCTCGTCATACTTTCGTGAGTATTGGCGTTGTACAGGCAAGTCGTAAAATAACAGCCTGGCTATTCAGAGTATGATAAAAACAGGGGGCAAGGGATGTTGCTTAATATGATGTGTGGTCGTCGGCTGTCGGCAATCAGTTTGTGCCTGGCCGTAACATTCGCTCCACTGTTCAATGCGCAGGCCGATGAGCCTGAAGTAATCCCTGGCGACAGCCCGGTGGCTGTCAGCGAACAGGGCGAGGCACTGCCGCAGGCGCAGGCCACGGCAATAATGGCGGGGATCCAGCCATTGCCTGAAGGTGCGGCAGAAAAAGCCCGCACGCAAATCGAATCTCAATTACCTGCAGGCTATAAGCCGGTTTATCTTAACCAGCTTCAACTGTTGTATGCCGCACGCGATATGCAACCCATGTGGGAAAACCGTGATGCTGTTAAAGCCTTCCAGCAACAGCTGGCAGAAGTGGCGATTGCCGGTTTCCAGCCGCAGTTTAATAAATGGGTAGAGTTACTGACCGATCCTGGTGTTAACGGGATGGCACGCGACGTGGTGCTCTCTGATGCGATGATGGGCTATCTCCATTTCATTGCAAATATTCCGGTCAAAGGCACTCGCTGGCTATATAGCAGTAAACCTTATGCGCTTTCAACGCCGCCGCTTTCGGTGATTAACCAATGGCAGCTGGCGCTGGATAAAGGTCAATTGCCGACGTTTGTTGCAGGTCTGGCACCGCAGCATCCGCAATATGCAGCGATGCATGAATCGTTACTGGCCTTACTCAGTGACACCAAACCGTGGCCCCAACTGACCGGCAAAGCAACGTTGCGCCCAGGGCAGTGGAGTAACGACGTACCGGCGTTGCGCGAAATATTGCAACGCACAGGCATGTTGGACGGGGGGCCGAAAATTACGCTACCTGGCGATGACACGCCAACTGACACGGTAGTCAGCCCATCCGCTGTTACTGTTGAAACAGCAGAAACTAAGCCGATGGACAAGCAAACGACGTCTCGTAGTAAACCTGCGCCTGCCGTTCGTGCCGCCTACGATAATGAACTGGTGGAAGCCGTTAAACGTTTTCAGGCATGGCAAGGATTGGGGGCAGATGGTGCTATTGGCCCGGCAACGCGTGACTGGTTAAACGTAACGCCCGCCCAGCGTGCTGGCGTGTTGGCACTCAACATCCAGCGATTGCGCTTGCTGCCAACAGAGCTTTCTACCGGGATCATGGTTAACATTCCAGCCTATTCGCTGGTCTACTATCAGAACGGCAATCAGGTGCTGGATTCGCGAGTCATTGTCGGTCGCCCCGATCGCAAAACGCCGATGATGAGCAGTGCACTTAACAACGTAGTGGTAAACCCGCCGTGGAACGTACCACCAACTCTGGCACGCAAAGATATTCTGCCGAAAGTGCGCAACGATCCGGGATATCTCGAAAGCCATGGCTATACGGTGATGCGCGGCTGGAACAGCAGAGAAGCGATTGACCCATGGCAGGTTGACTGGTCTACAATCACGGCCTCGAATTTACCGTTTCGCTTCCAGCAGGCTCCAGGCCCACGGAACTCGCTGGGGCGCTATAAATTCAATATGCCGAGTTCAGAGGCCATTTATTTGCATGACACGCCGAACCACAATCTGTTCAAGCGTGATACACGCGCATTGAGCTCAGGCTGTGTACGAGTGAATAAAGCTTCCGATCTGGCGAATATGCTGTTGCAGGATGCAGGATGGAATGACAAACGTATTTCTGATGCGCTGAAGCAGGGCGATACGCGTTACGTCAATATTCGGCAGTCGATTCCGGTGAATCTCTACTACCTGACGGCCTTTGTTGGTGCAGATGGTCGTACCCAGTATCGTACAGATATTTACAATTATGATCTGCCTGCGCGATCCAGCTCGCAAATCGTATCGAAAGCGGAACAATTAATCAGGTAAATGAAGTAGTTCGGGGAAATCAGTTGTCGTAATAATTAGCATGATCGGGGGCGATTCTCTGCAGCCCCCGTCACTGCTGGGGTTGAGTCATCTTGACGTCAGCTTTACTGACGGTTAAGGTGCCTCTTGTGCGCCAGAAGTGCATATAAACGATAACATTGACCTGTAGACTTGATTATCATGGACAAATTCGACGCTAATCGCCGCAAACTGCTGGCGCTTGGTGGCGTTGCACTCGGTGCCGCCATCCTGCCGACCCCGGCGTTTGCAACACTCTCTACCCCACGCCCGCGCATTTTGACACTCAATAATCTTCATACCGGAGAGTCAATCAAAGCGGAGTTTTTCGATGGCAGAGGCTATATTCAGGAAGAATTGGCAAAACTTAACCATTTTTTCCGCGATTACCGCGCGAACAAAATAAAGTCCATCGACCCAGGATTGTTCGATCAGTTGTATCGCCTGCAAGGGTTATTAGGTACCCGCAAACCGGTGCAACTCATTTCCGGTTATCGTTCCATTGATACCAACAATGAACTACGCGCCCGCAGCCGTGGAGTAGCGAAGAAAAGCTATCACACGAAAGGGCAGGCGATGGATTTCCATATTGAAGGTATCGCGTTAAGCAATATTCGCAAAGCCGCGTTATCTATGCGCGCAGGTGGTGTAGGATATTACCCACGTAGTAACTTTGTGCATATTGATACCGGGCCAGCACGGCACTGGTAGTAATCGCTTAACGAAACAGGGGCAGTATGAACTATCGTATTATTCCGGTCACCGCATTCTCCCAGAACTGTTCATTGATCTGGTGTGAACAAACCCGACTGGCCGCACTGGTCGATCCTGGCGGCGATGCGGAAAAAATCAAACAGGAAGTTGATGCCAGCGGCCTGACACTGATGCAGATCCTGCTGACTCATGGTCATCTGGACCACGTTGGCGCAGCGGCGGAACTGGCGCAACATTACGGCGTGCCGGTTTTTGGCCCGGAAAAAGAAGATGAGTTCTGGCTGCAAGGCTTGCCTGCGCAAAGTCGTATGTTTGGTCTGGAAGAGTGCCAGCCGCTGACGCCAGATCGTTGGCTGAACGAAGGCGATACCATCAGCATAGGGAATGTGACTTTACAGGTGTTACATTGCCCTGGGCATACGCCGGGTCATGTCGTGTTTTTTGATGAGCGGGCAAGGCTGCTGATTTCTGGCGACGTTATTTTCAAAGGCGGAGTAGGGCGCAGTGACTTTCCGCGTGGCGATCATAATCAACTGATTTCTTCAATCAAAGATAAATTGCTGCCCCTGGGGGATGACGTGACATTTATTCCGGGTCACGGACCATTATCAACTCTTGGTTACGAACGCCTGCATAATCCCTTCCTGCAAGACGAAATGCCCGTCTGGTAAAGACGTATAAAAAAGCCCGCTTTCACAGCGGGCTTCGTTTAACTAGCCTTTACAGCACGGCCACAATCGCTTCGCACAGCGGAGCCATGTTATCTGGCGTCATCCCGGCCACGTTCACACGACCAGAAGCCACTGCATACACGCCAAACTCTTCACGCAGACGCAGTACCTGTTCTTTCGTCAGGCCACTGAAGGAGAACATACCGTTCTGTTTGATGATAAAGCTGAAGTCGCGGTTTGCCCCTTTTTCCTGCAGCGTATTGACGAACAACTGACGCATACGCTGAATACGCTGGCGCATATCAGTCAGCTCTTGTTCCCAAATCGCACGTAACGCATCGTTGCTCAGGATGGTGGCAACAACAGAAGCGCCGTGTGCTGGTGGGTTAGAGTAGTTAGCGCGAATCGCCGCTTTCATTTGGCTGAATGCGCGATCAACGGTCTCACTGTCAGCAGCAACCAGAGTACAAGCGCCAACACGCTCGTTGTACAGGCCAAAGTTTTTAGAGTAGGAACTGGCAACAATCAGCTCTTTATGCATAGCAGCGAAAGCGCGCAGTCCTTCAGCATCTTCTTCCAGACCACGGGCAAAACCCTGGTAAGCGAAGTCAAACAGCGGTAACCAGCCTTTCTCAACGGAAAGTTGTGCCAGTGTCTGCCATTGTTCCAGCGTAGGGTCGATACCGGTTGGGTTATGGCAGCAGCCATGGAACAGCACTACGTCGCCAGCCTGAGCTTCGTTCAGGCTGTTAATCAGTGCATCGAAGTCAAGGGTGTGATTTTCCGCATCATAATAAGCGTATTCACGAACTTCCAGACCTGCAGAGTTAAAGACGCTCTTATGGTTCGGCCAGCTTGGGTTGCTCACCCACACACGCTTAACGCTGGTATTTTTTGCCAGGAAATCGGCAGCCACGCGTAGTGCGCCAGTGCCACCCGGAGTCTGTGCCGTGCGAGCACGTTTGTCATTGATCAGGGCGCTACCTTTACCAAACAGCAGTTCCTGAGTGCAGCGACCAAATTCAGGGATGCCGTCAATGCCGAGGTAATTTTTGGTGGTTTCATTTTCGAGCAAATACTGTTCAGCCTTTTTCACGCTGGTCAGTACCGGGGTTTTGCCCGTCTCATCTTTATAGACACCAATCCCGAGGTTAATTTTGCCGGGACGTTCATCGGCACGAAACAGATCGGCCAGGCCCAGAATCGGGTCGGCAGGAGCGGCGGTAATGTTCTCAAACATGACGAGGTTCCATTATGGTTACAGAAGGGAAGTCCGCTATCAGGGTAACGGGAGATTTACAAAATTCCAACTATTACTGATGAAAACGCAGGCTGTTTTTGCAAGACGTGAGATTGCTCTGGAAGGCATAAAAAAAACAGGACCAACGTCCTGTTTTTTCGGCATTTAACAAAGAGGTGTGCTATTAGAACTGGTAAACGATACCCACAGCAACGGTGTCGTCTGAACCTACGCCCAGTTTGTTGTCAGAATCGATCTGGTTGATGATGTAGTCAACATAGGTGGACATGTTTTTGTTGAAGTAGTAGGTTGCGCCCACTTCAAAGTAGTTCACCAGATCAACATCACCGATACCTTCTACGTCTTTCGCTTTAGATTTGGTGTAAGCGATGGACGGACGCAGACCGAAATCGAACTGGTATTGCGCAACTAACAGAACGTCTTGCGTTTTGTTGGCGAAGCCGCCTTCAATTGGCGTAGCGTTACGGGTTTCACCGTAGTTCGCTGCCAGGTAGATGTTGTTCGCGTCATACTTCAGACCAGTTGCCCACTGTTCAGCTTTTTTACCCTGACCGCGGAATTCGGCTTCCTGGGCGTCGGTACGGTCTGCTGCACCGTAAGCACCTACGATACCAAAGCCTTCGAATTCGTAGCTGATAGAGCCACCGACGCCGTCGCCGTTGGAACGCTCAGGAATACCAGCACGTTCGTTTTTGCCCAGGTACTGAACGGCAAAGTTCAGGCCGTCAACCAGACCGAAGAAGTTGGAGTTACGATAGGTAGCAACGCCGCCTACACGACCAACGAAGAAGTCATCGCTGTATGCCGTGTCACCGCCAAACTCAGGCAGCATATCGGTGTAACCCAGTGCGTCGTAAACCACACCGTAGTTACGACCGTAGTCGATAGAACCCGCATCAGCGAATTTCAGACCTGCGAATGCCAGACGAGTTTTGTTACCTTTCTGGGCATCAGCGCCTTCAGAGTTGTTACCCTGGAAGTTATATTCCCACTGACCGTAGCCGGTCAGATCGGAATTGATTTGTGTTTCCCCTTTAAAACCAAGACGGGCATAAGTTTTGTCGCCGTTTCCGCCGTAACTGTTTACACCATTGTCTTTAGAAAAATAATGCAGACCGACAGCTTTACCGTACAGATCTACTTTGTTGCCATCTTTGTTATAGATTTCTGCAGCGTTTGCAGTACCTGCTACTAACAGAGCAGGGACGATCACTGCCAGAATATTGCGCTTCATCATTATTTATTACCCTCATGGTTTTTTTATGACACCTGCCACTGCCGTCAATAAGTTCTGTCAATAAAAATTTACGGAACTATTGATGAGAGTTTGGTGTCTTTATGTGTCTGCAGGCATCTTTCCATTCAAACTAACGTTTCGCTACCGTGAAAGTGCTACAAAGATAAAGATTTGGTTTCAAAAAGAAAAAATATGTAACCAAAAGTAAAATTTAAGGAACTTTGTGAACACCGTCATATTTCCATAGAAGCGTGATGATATTTACAGCAATTTTTATCTATTTATATGATTTCCTTATATTTAAATTAACTAAAAGGAAATTTTGTTTCTGATGGAAACTTTATCGACCTGGCACTAAATCCTCGTTCAGACATCCAGAACGCCAAAAAATAGTATGAAAATTGTGCTATCAGCTAAGAAAAAACTAATCCGCAATAAGAATGCGGATTATTTTTTGTGCGCAAATGTTGCAGTGTAATATTTCGTAACAGGATGATCGTTATGGCGGGGTTGCAAATAGATTGCTTGACTTAACAAACAGATAACTTGACAGAAAGGATAAAAAAAGAGCCAGCGGGCACTGGCTCTTGAAGACGCTAAATTAGAAGCTGGCGTTACGCGGAGTACGTGGGAACGGAATCACATCACGCACGTTTTGCACACCAGTTACGTAAGCAATCAGGCGTTCAAAACCAAGACCGAAACCTGAATGCGGAACAGTACCGTAGCGACGCAGATCGCGATACCACCAGTAATCTTCTTTATTCAGGCCCATTTCCAGCATACGCTCGTCCAGCACGTCCAGACGTTCTTCACGCTGGGAGCCACCAATGATCTCACCGATGCCCGGAGCCAGAACGTCCATAGCCGCAACGGTTTTACCGTCTTCGTTAAGGCGCATATAGAACGCTTTAATATCTTTCGGATAGTTTTTAACCACTACCGGTGCTTTAAAGTGTTCTTCCGCCAGATAACGCTCATGCTCAGAAGAGAGATCAACGCCCCAGTAAACCGGGTTTTCAAACTTCCTGCCGCAGTTTTCGAGAATGGTCACTGCGTCGGTGTAATCCACCTGCGCAAAATCGGCTTCAATGAAGCGTTCCAGACGTGAAACGGCATCTTTATCTACGCGTTCAGCGAAGAATTTCATGTCGTCAGCGCGTTCTTCGAGAACCGCTTTGAAGACATATTTCAGCATGGCTTCAGCCAGACCCGCGATATCGTTCAGGTTAGCAAACGCCACTTCCGGCTCCAGCATCCAGAATTCCGCCAGGTGACGGCTGGTGTTGGAGTTTTCAGCACGGAAAGTCGGGCCGAAGGTATAAATTTTGGATAATGCGCAAGCGTAGGTTTCGCCGTTCAACTGGCCAGATACGGTCAGGAAAGACTCTTTACCAAAGAAGTCTTTGTCGAAATCCACTTTGCCCTGATCGTTACGCGGCAGGTTTTCCAGATCCAGCGTAGAAACGCGGAACATTTCGCCAGCCCCTTCGGTATCAGACGCAGTAATCAGTGGCGTTGAAACCCAGAAGAATCCCTGCTCGTTAAAGAAGCGATGCAGCGCCTGCGCCAGCGTATGGCGAACGCGCGCGACGGCACCAATCAGGTTTGTGCGCGGACGCAGGTGAGCGACTTCACGCAGATACTCAATGCTGTGGCGTTTTGCCGCCATCGGGTAAGTGTCTGGATCTTCAACCCAACCAGCAACTTCAACCTTGCTGGCCTGAATTTCAAATTGTTGCCCCTGGCCCGGCGACGCCACGACTTTACCCGTCACAATGACCGAGCAGCCGGTGGTCAGACGCAGGACGTCTTCATTGTAATTGGGCAGAGAATTATTGATGACAGCCTGTACAGGATCAAAGCAGGAACCGTCATAAACGGCGAGGAAGGAGATGCCAGCTTTTGAATCTCGGCGGGTACGTACCCATCCGCGCACGGTGACTTCGCTGTCAACGGCTACGCGGCCCTGGAGTACGTCGGCTACAGGCACAACGCTCATAATATTCTCTCTGTTAATAGTCGGAAAAAATAAACACTTGTCCACCCGTAAATGGGGGGATACCTATGTTACCTGGCATCTGCAATCAGACAAGCAGAATTCGCAAATGCAGCGAAAGATTTCGGAATTAAAGGTAAAAAAAGGGAGCCGATTAGCTCCCTGATGATATTAACTGGCTTTTTTAATATGCGGAAGGTCGAATGCTTTGCGCAGTGCCCGAACAAACGCTTTATCGTGGCAGATAGTTTTGCCAGGGCTGTCAGAAAGTTTCGCCACCGGTTTACCGTTACACTCAACCAACTTAATGACAATATTCAGGGGTTTTACCTGGGGGATATCGCAGGTCAGGCGAGTCCCAATACCAAAACTTAATTGCACGCGGGAAGAGAAATGGCGGTATAGCTCAACCGCTTTGCGTAAATCCAGATTGTCAGAGAAAACCAGCGTTTTACTCTGTGGATCAATTCCCAGCTTCTCATAATGTGCAATGGCTTTTTCACCCCATTCAACCGGGTCGCCAGAGTCATGACGCAGGCCCTGATAGCGACTGGCGAACTCGACACCGAAATCACGCAGGAAAGCATCCATAGTGATGCAGTCGGTTAATGCAATGCCAAGTTGGTCGGGATATTCTTCCAGCCAGGCAGCAAGTGCAGCTCGCTGGCTGTTGGCTAGATCCGGGCTGATTTGCTGATGCGCCTGGAACCATTCGTGTGCCTGTGTTCCCATCGGCGTGAGTGAAAGCCGGCGCGCCAGATCATAGTTGCTGGTGCCCACGAACCAGGATTCCTGTTGCAGACGCTTAACGATGGTTTCTTGTACTTCGCGAGAAAAACGGCGGCGGGTGCCAAAATCCATCAGATGGAAGCGCGACATATCAAGACCGGCGGTTAATGCCGAGAAGTCGACTAATTTGCTTTCCAGCGTGTCGAGGGCTTGCGCAACGTCGGTCTGCGGTGAGCGATAGCGATGTACCATTTCACTGATAACCGCCAGCAAAGGAACTTCCCAGAGGATGACTTCACGCCACGGGCCGCTTAAACGAATATCCAGCTTGCCATTATCGTTGGATACGGTGACTTGTTCCGGGTTAAAGCGGAACTCGCGTAACCAGTTAAGATAGTCGGCCTGAAAGAAAGGCAGGGCAGAGAGCCACTGATATTCATCATCCTGCAGGCGCAGGTGCTGCATCGCCTGAACCTGTTCACGAATAGCATCGGCATAAATACCCAGCAGATCGTCACCTCGGCAACGAAACTCCGCCGCGACATGCACATCGTAATAGTGATGAAACACGGCTTGCTGCATATGCAACTTATAAGCATCTGTATCCAGCAACGAGTGCAGAACAGGAGAAGCGAATTGTGTCATAGGTGCGCAGTAGCGTCCTCGTACAGGAGCGTTTAGTACAATAAACATCTTCAGGAACTGCTGGAGTATACCTTGTTTCGCAATTTATTGAACCCCGATCACACCATATGCCACCTTTCTGGTCGATGGCATTACGCGGTGTATGTTATAAAAATGTAGCAATAAAGGCGTTTGTACCTGAAAAGATGAAGATTCTGCATAGCGCGATTTACGCAACAGGAATAGACTGAACACCAGACTCTATAAAAGATGCTAAAGGTTATTTATGACTCAACAGCCACAAGCCAAATACCGTCACGATTATCGTGCGCCGGATTACCAGATTACTGATATTGACTTGACCTTTGACCTGGACGCGCAAAAGACGGTCGTTACCGCGGTCAGCCAGGCTGTCCGTCATGGTGCATCAGATGCTCCGCTTCGTCTTGATGGCGAAGATCTTAAACTGGTTTCTGTTCATATTAATGATGAGCCGTGGACCGCCTGGAAAGAAGAAGAGGGCGCACTGGTCATCAGTAATTTGCCGGAGCGTTTTACGCTTAAGATCGTTAATGAAATTAGCCCGGCGACGAATACCGCGCTGGAAGGGCTTTATCAGTCAGGCGATGCGCTTTGCACCCAGTGTGAAGCCGAAGGTTTCCGCCATATTACGTATTATCTCGACCGCCCGGACGTGCTGGCGCGTTTTACCACCAAAATTATTGCCGATAAAACCCAATATCCCTTCCTGCTTTCCAACGGTAACCGCGTTGCGCAAGGCGAACTGGAAAACGGACGTCACTGGGTACAGTGGCAGGACCCGTTCCCTAAACCGTGCTACCTGTTTGCGCTGGTGGCAGGCGACTTCGACGTGCTGCGCGACACCTTCACCACGCGTTCTGGTCGCGAAGTTGCGCTGGAGCTGTACGTCGATCGCGGCAACCTTGATCGTGCGCCGTGGGCGATGACCTCCCTGAAAAACTCCATGAAATGGGATGAAGAGCGCTTCGGCCTGGAGTATGACCTCGACATCTATATGATCGTCGCGGTGGATTTCTTCAATATGGGCGCAATGGAGAATAAGGGGCTGAATATCTTTAACTCCAAATATGTGCTGGCCCGCACCGATACCGCCACCGACAAAGATTACCTCGATATTGAACGCGTTATCGGCCATGAATATTTCCATAACTGGACCGGTAACCGAGTGACCTGCCGCGACTGGTTCCAGCTCAGCCTGAAAGAAGGTTTAACCGTCTTCCGCGATCAGGAGTTCAGCTCTGACCTTGGTTCTCGCGCGGTAAACCGTATCAACAACGTGCGCACCATGCGCGGATTGCAGTTTGCGGAAGACGCCAGCCCGATGGCGCACCCGATCCGCCCGGATATGGTCATTGAGATGAACAACTTCTACACCCTGACCGTTTACGAGAAGGGCGCGGAAGTGATTCGCATGATCCACACCCTGCTGGGCGAAGAAAACTTCCAGAAAGGGATGCAGCTCTATTTCGAGCGCCATGATGGCAGCGCGGCAACCTGCGACGACTTTGTTCAGGCGATGGAAGATGCGTCGAATGTCGATCTCTCTCATTTCCGCCGTTGGTACAGCCAGTCCGGTACGCCGGTTGTGACCGTCAAAGACGACTATAATCCGGAAACCGAGCAGTACACCCTGACCATCAGCCAGCGCACGCCAGCTACGCCGGATCAGGCAGAAAAACAACCGCTGCATATTCCGTTTGCAATCGAATTGTATGATAACGAAGGCAAAGTGATCCCGTTGCAGAAAGGCGGTCATCCGGTGAATTCCGTGCTAAACGTCACTCAGGCGGAACAGACCTTTGTCTTTGATAATGTCTACTTCCAGCCGGTGCCTGCGCTGCTGTGCGAATTCTCTGCGCCAGTGAAACTGGAATATAAGTGGAGCGATCAGCAACTGACCTTCCTGATGCGTCATGCGCGTAATGATTTCTCCCGTTGGGATGCG
This sequence comes from Escherichia sp. WS3063, assembly GCF_046486595.1. Lineage (NCBI taxonomy): Bacteria > Pseudomonadati > Pseudomonadota > Gammaproteobacteria > Enterobacterales > Enterobacteriaceae > Escherichia > Escherichia sp. WS3063. Next base: position 204,775 of record NZ_JBJQKY010000005.1, on the reverse strand, counting down.
GCGCAAAGCCTGCTGGCAACCTACATCAAGCTAAACGTCGCCCGTCATCAGCAAGGGCAGCCGCTGTCTCTGCCGGTGCATGTGGCTGACGCTTTCCGCGCGGTGTTGCTCGATGAGAAGATTGATCCGGCGCTGGCGGCAGAAATCCTGACGCTGCCTTCTGTCAATGAAATGGCTGAACTGTTCGATATCATCGACCCGATTGCTATTGCCGAAGTACGCGAAGCACTCACTCGTACTCTGGCGACTGAACTGGCGGATGAGCTGCTGGCTATTTACAACGCGAATTACCAGAGCGAGTACCGTGTTGAGCATGAAGATATTGCAAAACGCACTCTGCGTAATGCCTGTCTGCGCTTCCTTGCTTTTGGTGAAACGCATCTGGCTGACGTGCTGGTGAGCAAGCAGTTCCACGAAGCGAACAATATGACCGATGCGCTGGCGGCGCTTTCTGCGGCGGTTGCCGCACAACTGCCATGCCGTGATGCGCTGATGCAGGAATACGACGATAAGTGGTATCTGGACGGTCTGGTGATGGATAAATGGTTTATCCTGCAAGCCACCAGCCCGGCGGCGAATGTGCTGGAGACGGTGCGCGGTCTGTTGCAGCATCGCTCATTTACCATGAGCAACCCGAACCGCATTCGTTCGTTGATTGGCGCGTTTGCGGGCAGCAACCCGGCAGCGTTCCATGCCGAAGATGGCAGCGGTTATCAGTTCCTTGTGGAAATGCTTACCGACCTCAACAGCCGTAACCCGCAGGTGGCATCGCGCCTGATTGAGCCGCTGATTCGCCTGAAACGTTACGATGCCAAACGTCAGGAGAAAATGCGCGCGGCGCTGGAGCAGTTGAAAGGGCTGGAAAATCTCTCTGGCGATCTGTACGAGAAGATCACCAAAGCACTGGCTTAATAAATAACCGAATGGCGGCAATAGCGCCGCCATTTGGAGAATTTACCCCTGTTTTCTCAGGCGAGTTTCAGATTCACCACGCTTCATCACCCGCTGCAATACTTCCGCTTCCAGCTCTGCTAATCGTACCGACCCTAACCGACGCGGACGGGGGATATCCACTGTTAAATCCAGACCAATTTTTCCCTCTTCAATTAACAACACCCGGTCAGCCATTGCTACCGCTTCGCTCACATCATGCGTCACCAGCAAAACGGTAAAACCGTGCTTCTGCCAAAGCGACACAATCAAATCCTGCATCTCGAGTCGCGTTAAAGCGTCCAGCGCACCGAGTGGTTCATCAAGTAACAATAAACCCGGTCGATGAATCAGCGCCCTTGCCAGCGCCACACGTTGTTTCTGCCCGCCAGAAAGTGCGGCAGGCCATTCCCCCGCGCGATTCTCCAGTCCTACCGCAGCCAGAGCCTGACGCGCCGCATCGCGCCACTGGCCTTTAAGGCCTAACCCAACGTTATCAATCACCGATTTCCACGGCAGCAGACGCGCGTCCTGAAACATCATTCGCGTATCATCCTGAATCTCAGCCAGCGGTGTGGTGCCCGCTAACACATCGCCAGCGGTTGGCGTTTCCAGACCTGCCAGCAGGCGCAGCAGGGTACTTTTGCCACCACCGCTGCGGCCCACCACCGCCACAAACTGACCAGCCGGAATATGTAAATCCAGTTGGTTCAGGACGATATTTTCCGCGTAATGTTTGCTTACTGCATTGAGCAACAATGGTGTGCCCTGGTTCAGACGAGCAGTATTCATACCGTGGCCTCCTTCAAATGATAAGCCGGGTTCCAGCGCAACCAGAGACGCTCTAACAGCTGCGCGCTGACGTCAGCCAGTTTGCCGAGCAGGGCGTAAAGAATAATGGCGACAACCACCACGTCCGTTTGCAAAAACTCCCGCGCATTCATCGCCAGATAACCAATGCCGGAATTGGCAGAAATAGTTTCGGCAACGATCAGCGTCAGCCACATCAGGCCCAAAGCAAAACGCACACCGACCATAATTGAGGGCAGGGCACCAGGCAGGATCACATGGATAAACAGCGGTATGCCGGATAATCCATAGCTACGTGCCATCTCCACCAGCCCACGGTCGATATTACGGATGCCATGCCAGGTGTTGATATAAATGGGGAATAGCGTACCGAGCGCCACCAGAAAGATTTTTGCGGATTCATCAATGCCAAACCACAAAATCACCAGCGGGATCAGCGCCAGATGCGGCACGTTGCGCAACATCTGAATGGAGGTATCCAGCAGCCGTTCTCCCCAGTGCGACAGCCCGCTAATCAGTCCCAGAATCAAGCCCAGCGATCCGCCAATTGAAAAGCCAATCAACGCCCGCCTGGAGCTGATCGCCAGATGCTGCCACAATTCGCCGCTGGCAGAGAGCGTCCAGAACGCCATCACCACTCCTTCCGGCGAGGGCAAAATACGCGTCGATAGCCAGCCAACCGAGGAGGCCAGTTGCCACACCGCCACGATGCCCACCGGTAAAAACCAGGGGGCAACGCGCAATAACCACTTCTTCACTGGCGTTGCCATCATCGTGTTCCTTAGCTTTGCGCGACGTTACGGGGGATAAAATCATTCGCCACCGCTTCGCCTTGCGGATTCAGCGGTTGTGGCTGGGGAATTTCCGGGATGGCGACATCCAGATGTGGGAACAGTAACTCGCCGACCCGATACGCTTCTTCCAGATGCGGGTAGCCCGAAAGCACAAAACTGTCGATGCCAAGTGCAGCGTATTCGTTGATTCGCGCGGCGACCGTAGGACCATCGCCCACCAGCGCCGTCCCGGCACCGCCGCGCACTAAGCCAACACCCGCCCATAAATTGGGGCTAATCTCCAGATTGTCGCGCTTGCCGTTATGTAGCGCCGCCATTCGCTGTTGTCCTACGGAATCCGTTCGGGCGAATGCGGCCTGTGCTTTGGCGATAGTTTCATCATCAAGATGCGAGATTAACCGCTCGGCGGCCTGCCACGCTTCGCCGTTGGTTTCACGAACAATCACATGCAGACGAATACCGAAACGAATTTTGCGTCCATGCGCGGCAGCTTTCGCCCGCACTTGTTCGATTTTCTCTTTTACCAGTTCCGGTGGTTCGCCCCAGGTGAGGTAGAGATCAACTTGTTCTGCCGCCAGCTCCTGGGCGACATCTGACGATCCGCCAAAGTAAAGCGGAGGATACGGCTGTTGAATCGGCGGGAAGAGCAGTTTGGCTCCGCGTACATGAATATGTTTGCCGTTGAAATCCACTGTCTCGCCAAGCAACAACCGCCGCCAGACTTGGGTAAATTCTGCCGAGGCTTCGTAACGCTCGCTATGATCAAGGAACACGCCGTCGCCTGCCAGTTCTTGGGGATCGCTGCCTGTGACCAGGTTAAACAACGCACGTCCGTTAGAGAGACGGTCAAGCGTGGCGGCCTGGCGGGCGGCAACGGTAGGCGATGTCACACTGGGGCGCAGGGCGACAAGAAACTTCAGCCGTTGTGTCACCGGGATCATCGACGCCGCCACCAGCCACGCATCTTCACACGATCGCCCCGTCGGGATCAGCACACCGGTATAGCCCAGACGATCCGCCGCTTGCGCAATTTGTTGCAGATAACCGTGATCAACCGGACGTGAACCTTCTTCCGTTCCCAGATAATGCCCGTCACCGTGGGTCGGTAAAAACCAGAACATATTCAGACTCATAATTGTTTTCCTTCCAGTTGAGTGGGTTGCCAGATGCGCTGGCGAATATCGACTTTTTTCGGCACCAGACGGTTTTCATAAAACAGATCTGCCGTTTGCTGCTGTAAGGCGGCAACTTCAGCGCTCAACGGTTTGATGGTGGTGGGAGGACGATGATCCAGATACGAGGCAATAACCGGTGCCGGTAAGCCCATCGTTTTTGCCAGTAAAGCGATGCTTTGTTCGCGCTGGCTGCGGGTTAACGCATCGGCCTCACTAAAGGTTGCCAGTACGCCCTGAATAAAAGCGCCGTTTTTTTCTGCATACGGACGGGCTGCCAGATAAAACGATCCGGTTTGATTGAGATCGGTGCCGTCTTTCAACACCCGCACGCCGCCCTGTAATAATGCAGCGGAGTAGTAGGGATCCCAGATAGCCCAGGCGTCAACGTTACCTTGCTGGAACGCGGCGCGGGCATCGGCAGGCGTCAGGTAAGTGGGCTGGATATCCGTGAATTTAAGCCCGGCCTGGCGTAGTGCGCGTAGTAAAAGATTGTGCGAGCTGGAACCTTTCTGAAAGGCAACTTTATGACCTTTAAGATCGGCTACGGTTTTGATTGGGCTGTTATCTGCCACCAGAATCACTTCGGCTTTGGGCTTCGGCGGCTCGACGCCCACGTACACCAAATCAGCCCCGGCAGCCTGGGCAAAGATTGGCGGAATATCCCCGGTACTGCCGAGATCAATACTGCCAACGTTTAACGCCTCCAGCATCTGTGGGCCAGCCGGGAACTCCACCCAGGAGATTTTTGTTTGCGGATAGCGTTTTTCCAGTAATTGGTGGCTTTTTGCCAGCACCATACCAATACTGCCTTTCTGATAGCCAATTCGTAACGCCTCTGGCGAAGACTCCGCGGCAACAGCAAGTGTAGAGACGCTAAGTAAACCCGCCAGCACCAGTTTAATGAGCTTACGCATGGGCATTACCTCGCAGAGACAGTAGGTCAGGAACCTGAACATCGCGGCGGTGCAACGCCTGACAGAAAGTTTCTAGCGCGGTATCAAGACGGGTTTGCAGATTTGGCGTGAATAGCGGCTTGTGCTGGTAATCAATCACCTGCGAGTCATCGGCAAACACGCCGTGCAGGATCTCCTGGGCTTTCAACGCACTTAAAACTGGATTTAGGGCATAATCGACCGCCAGTAGATGAGCCACGGTGCCGCCCGTCGCCAGCGGCAACACGACTTTGCCTTGCAGCGCGCGTTCTGGCAGCAGGTCGAGGAGCGTTTTCAGTGCACCGGAATAGGCTGCTTTATACACAGGCGTGGCGACAATCAGCCCATCAGCCTGTTGCAGCTGTTCGGTGAAGGTCTTGAGTGCCGGACTATCGAAACGGGCATAAAGCAGATCTTCCGGGGCGAAGTTTTGCAGATTCCAGTGATAAATCTCTACATCCAGGCCATTTAGTTTTTCCCGCGCATATTCCAGCAAGGAGCTGGAGCGAGAAGGAAAGCGAGGACTTCCTGCCAGGGTGATGACACGCATACTCTCTCCTTATAACCAATTGTTCTTGTTTTGTTAACATTGATAACAATTCGGTCAGTCTGTCGGAGAGACAAGAGAATGCCAAATATAAATTTTGTGTATCTTTTTCTGAAAATGAACTAAGGATTGAGGGATATATATCACGTGTATTTATTTATTGGATATTCAATAGATGTTGAATCAATGAATTACTCGTTCAGGTAATAAAGAAAGATTCATGGAATCTATAAATAAAAGATTTGTCACGTATTGAGTAAACACTACTGGTTTAAATGGCGGTCATTTGTTGTTATTATTAAGTCCAATGTCATTTGCAGGCATTATCATATTTACGAAAAAATCAGGATGATAACGATGAAAAAAAATGTATTGGCGGCGTTTATAACTGTGATATGTACAACTTCAAGTGTTATGGCGGCTGATGATAATGCCATCACGGATGGCTCGGTTACGTTTAATGGTAAAGTCATTGCTCCTGCCTGTACGCTGGTTGCTGCGACGAAAGATTCCGTGGTGACTTTACCAGATGTTAGTGCAACGAAGTTGCAAAGTAATGGTCAGGTTTCTGGGGTGCAAACTGATGTGCCAATTGCATTAGAAGATTGTGATATTACCGTAACAAAAAATGCAACGTTCACTTTTAATGGCACAGCGGATACTACGCAGATTACAGCGTTTGCTAACCAGGCCTCATCTGAGGCTGCTACAAACGTGGCCCTGCAAATGTATATGAATGATGGTACAACGGTCATTACGCCAGACACAGAAACCGGGAATATTTTGTTGCAGAGTGGAAATCAAACGCTAACTTTTAAAGTAGATTATATCGCTACGGGTAAAGCGACGTCAGGTAATGTCAATGCGGTAACAAATTTCCATATTAATTATTATTAATATCAGCCATTAATTTTTAATTAATTAATACCCTTCCAGTGTCCTGGAGGGGATATTCATTTTTTTAAGAGTGACTATTTATGAAAACTTGCATAACAAAGGGAATTGTGACCGTAAGTTTAACGGCAATATTACTCAGCTGTTCGTTCACATGGGCGGCAGGTAAAGGTGGGGTCGGACTTGCAGCAACACGTCTTGTTTATTCGGAAGGTGAAGAGCAAATTTCACTGGGTGTACGTAACACCAGTCCGGATGTTCCTTATCTGATTCAGTCATGGGTGATGACACCAGATAATAAAAAGTCAGCGGACTTTATTATTACACCACCGCTATTTGTGCTGAATCCGGCAAACGAGAACCTGCTACGCATTATGTACATTGGCGCGCCGTTGGCGAAAGACAGAGAAACTCTTTTCTTCACCAGCGTACGGGCAGTCCCTTCAACAACGAAGCGGGAAGAAGGCAATACCCTGAAGATTGCCACACAAAGCGTCATCAAACTTTTCTGGCGACCAAAAGGTTTAGCGTATCCCTTAGCCGAGGCTCCGGCGAAACTACGTTGCACTTCGTCAGCTGACATGGTTACGGTCAGTAACCCAACACCTTATTTCATTACCCTGACAGACCTGAAAATAGGTGGAAAAGTAGTTAAAAATCAAATGATTTCCCCCTTTGATAAATACCAATTCTCTCTGCCAATGGGTGCCAAAAACAGCAGCGTAACGTACCGAACTATCAATGACTACGGGGCGGAAACGCCGCAACTCAACTGTAAATCGTAATTCGTCTTCATTTAAGAGAGCGAGATGTATAGAACTCAACGACAACACAGCCTGTTAAGCTCTGGTGGAGTGCCATCGTTTATTGGTGGGCTGGTGGTGTTTGTGTCGGCAGCGTTCAATGCACAAGCTGAAACCTGGTTCGATCCAGCCTTTTTCAAAGATGATCCCTCAATGGTGGCTGATTTGTCTCGTTTCGAAAAAGGGCAAAAAATAACGCCAGGGGTTTATCGAGTCGATATTGTTCTGAATCAGACAATTGTAGATACGCGCAACGTCAATTTTGTTGAGATAACGCCAGAGAAGGGGATTGCCGCCTGTTTGACGACTGAAAGCCTGGATGCAATGGGCGTGAATACTGATGCGTTTCCGGCTTTTAAACAACTGGATAAACAAGCGTGTGCGCCATTGGCGGAAATTATTCCGGATGCCAGCGTAACTTTTAATGTGAATAAACTCCGTCTGGAAATTTCAGTACCGCAAATCGCCATCAAAAGTAACGCTCGTGGTTATGTCCCCCCTGAACGTTGGGATGAAGGGATCAACGCGCTATTACTGGGATATTCATTTAGCGGGGCTAACAGTATTCATAGCAGCGCAGGTAGTGATTCTGGCGACAGCTATTTTCTGAATTTAAACAGTGGCGTTAATTTAGGCCCATGGAGATTGCGCAACAATTCAACATGGAGTCGCAGTAGTGGCCAAACCGCAGAATGGAAGAATCTCAGCAGCTATTTGCAGCGGGCGGTGATTCCATTAAAAGGCGAACTGACCGTCGGTGATGATTATACGGCAGGCGATTTTTTTGATAGCGTCAGCTTTCGTGGCGTGCAGCTGGCGTCAGATGACAACATGCTGCCAGACAGCTTGAAAGGGTTTGCGCCAGTGGTGCGTGGTATCGCCAAAAGCAATGCACAGGTAACGATTAAGCAAAATGGTTACACCATCTATCAAACTTATGTTTCGCCTGGCGCTTTTGAGATTAGTGATCTCTACTCTACGTCGTCGAGTGGTGATTTGTTGGTTGAAATCAAAGAAGCTGACGGTAGTGTCAATAGTTACAGTGTGCCCTTTTCCAGCGTGCCATTACTCCAGCGTCAGGGACGCATCAAATATGCGGTGACGCTGGCGAAATACAGAACCAATAGTAATGACCAGCAAGAAAGTAAATTTGCTCAGGCCACGCTGCAATGGGGGGGGCCGTGGGGAACGACCTGGTATGGCGGAGGGCAATATGCTGAATATTACCGTGCCGCTATGTTTGGTCTGGGTTTTAACCTCGGCGATTTCGGAGCAATTTCGTTCGACGCGACCCAGGCTAAAAGTACGCTGGCAGACCAAAGTGAACATAAAGGGCAGTCATATCGTTTTCTGTATGCCAAAACGCTCAACCAATTGGGCACCAACTTTCAATTGATGGGCTACCGCTATTCGACGTCGGGTTTCTACACCCTTTCCGACACTATGTATAAACACATGGATGGCTACGAATTTAATGACGGTGATGATGAAGATACGCCAATGTGGTCGCGTTATTACAATTTGTTTTACACCAAACGTGGCAAACTGCAGGTCAACATCTCCCAGCAATTAGGCGAGTACGGTTCGTTTTATTTAAGCGGTAGCCAGCAAACTTACTGGCATACCGATCAACAGGATCGGCTATTACAGTTTGGCTATAACACGCAAATTAAAGATCTCTCGCTGGGGGTTTCCTGGAACTACAGTAAGTCCCGTGGTCAACCTGACGCTGACCAGGTGTTTGCACTTAATTTTTCCCTGCCGCTCAATCTGTTGCTCCCCAAAAGTAATGATAGCTATACCAGGAAAAAAAATTACGCCTGGATGACCTCTAATACCAGTATCGATAACGAAGGGCACACTACACAAAACCTGGGTTTAACGGAGACACTACTCGATGACGGTAATCTGAGCTACAGCGTGCAACAGGGATATAACAGCGAGGGGAAAACGGCTAATGGTAGCACCAGCATGGACTACAAAGGGGCGTTTGCAGATGCTCGAGTGGGCTACAACTACAGCGATAACGGCAGTCAACAACAACTGAACTACGCTCTTTCAGGCAGTTTAGTTGCCCATTCGCAGGGTATTACGTTGGGTCAATCATTGGGTGAAACTAATGTCCTGATTGCCGCGCCAGGCGCCGAAAATACTCGTGTGGCGAACAGCACCGGGCTGAAAACTGACTGGCGTGGATATACCGTTGTGCCTTATGCCACTTCTTATCGGGAAAATCGAATTGCACTTGATGCGGCGTCGTTAAAACGTAACGTGGATCTTGAAAATGCCGTAGTAAACGTGGTTCCCACCAAAGGGGCATTGGTTCTGGCGGAGTTCAATGCCCATGCGGGGGCCAGGGTATTAATGAAAACATCAAAGCAGGGTATGCCGCTGAGATTTGGTGCAATGGCAACACTGGATGGCGCACAAACAATTAGCGGTATCATTGATGATGATGGTTCGCTCTATATGTCTGGTTTGCCGGCGAAGGGAACGATAACTGTACGCTGGGGCGACGCTCCCGATCAAATTTGTCATATCAGTTACGAGCTTACCGAACAACAAATTAACGCTGCGATTACGCGGATGGATTCAGTATGCGAATAATTTCAGGGGATAGTAGTGTGTTAAGACTCCGGCTTCTTTTGACTGCTGTTTTAATGCTGTGGGGATTTCATGCCGCCGCTTATACCGGGCAGTGTCATGCCACTCAGGGGAATCCGTATATTGGCGTCAATTTTGGCGTTAAAACCCTGGAGGAGGAAGAGAATACGGCTGGAAAAGTCAAAGATGAATTTTATCAGTGGAGTGAATCGAATGATTATTATGTTTCCTGCGATTGCGATAAAGACAATGTCAGAAGTGGTCTATGGGCATTCGCTGCGGATTCTCCGTTAGTTTATTTGGGCGACAACTGGTACAAAATTAACGATTATCTTGCCGCAAAGGTGCTATTAGGAGTGAAAGGTAACACACCTTCGGCCGTACCTTTTGAAAATCTCGGTACAGGAAGTGATACCCGATGGCATATTTGCGATCCCGGTGGTCAACGTTTGGGCGGCAAGGGGGCAAGCGGCAATAGCGGAAGTTTTTCACTGAAAATATTGCAGCCGTTTGTCGGTTCGGTCGTCATTCCTCCTATGGCGCTGGCGCGACTATATGAGTGTTACAACATACCCGCAAGTGATTCCTGCACGACTACAGGTACACCGGTTTTAGTGTATTACCTGTCAGGAACTATCAATTCCCTGGGCTCATGTTCTGTCAATTCTGGAGAGACAATAGAGGTTGATTTGGGGGATGTATTTGCTGCCAATTTCCGTGTTGTAGGGCATAAACCGCTTGGATCCAGAACGGCTGAACTCTCAATTCCAGTCAGGTGTAATACCGGAAATGCAGAGCTGGTTAATGTTAATTTGAGTCTGACGGCAACCAGTGATCCCGATTATCCTCAGGCAATCAAGACATCACGACCAGGTGTCGGTGTTGTGGTCACCGACAGCCAAAACAACATTATTTCGCCTGCCGGTGGCACACTGCCGCTATCCATCCCTGACGACGCGGACAGCTTCGCTCGAATGAATGTTTATCCGGTCAGCACGACAGGTGTACCACCGGAAACCGGGAACTTTGAAGCCACAGCAACGGTGAGAATAAACTTTGACTGATATGTGAACGTATGAAAAAGAACACAATATTTCAAGTCGTTATCTTATCATTCACTTTGCTTTATATGCATGTCGGGATAGCTGGACCTGAACAAGTCAGTATGCATATTTATGGTAATGTGGTCGATCAGGGCTGTGATGTTGCCACCAAAAGTGCATTACAAAATATTCATATTGGTGATTTTAATATCAGTGATTTTCAGACCGCGAATACCGTAAGCACTGCTGCTGATTTGAATATCGATATCACCGGTTGTGCCGCTGGTATTACTGGCGCGGACGTCCTTTTTAGCGGCGAGGCTGACACCCTTGTGCCGACACTGCTCAAATTAACTGACACAGGCGGAAGCGGTGGTATGGCAACGGGGATTGCTGTGCAAATTCTTGATGCGCAAAGTCAGCAAGAAATCCCGCTCAATCAGGTCCTACCTCTTACGCCCTTAAAAGCCGGGGATAACACACTCAAATATCAACTTCGTTATAAGTCCACAAAGGCGGGAGCAACGGGCGGTAATGCGACGGCGGTTCTCTATTTTGATCTGGTTTACCAGTGAAGGAGTGATGTTGAAACAGATAATCTGGATTCTGTTCTTACTGGGATTAACGGGGGGCTGTGAGCTATTTGCCCATGATGGCACGGTCAACATTAGCGGATCGTTTCGCCGTAATACATGCGTGCTGGCACAGGATAGCAAGCAAATCAATGTGCAGTTAGGCGACGTCTCGCTGACACGTTTTTCTCATGGGAATTATGGCCCGGAGAAATCGTTCATCATTAATTTGCAGGATTGTGGAACAGATGTCAGCACGGTTGACGTCACCTTTTCAGGAACCCCCGACGGAGTGCAGAGCGAAATGCTGTCCATTGAAAGTGGTACGGATGCAGCCAGCGGGCTGGCAATTGCGATTCTGGATGATGCGAAAATATTGATTCCGCTTAACCAGGCGAGTAAAGACTACAGCCTACATAGCGGTAAGGTGCCATTAACTTTTTACGCGCAATTGCGACCTGTCAATAGCGATGTGCAGTCGGGTAAAGTGAATGCCAGCGCGACATTTGTACTTCATTATGACTAATACGTGGAACAGATTGGCGCTCTTGATTTTCGCCGTTTTATCGCTGCTGGTGGCGAGTGAATTGCAGGCAGGAGTGGTGGTCGGCGGAACGCGATTTATCTTTCCGGCAGACAGAGATTCGATATCTATTTCACTGACTAATACCAGTCAGGAATCCTGGCTTATTAACAGTAAAATCAATCGCCCAACGCGTTGGGCTGGGGGTGAAGCGTCGACAGTACCAGCACCATTACTGCCCGCTCCGCCACTTATTCTCCTGAAGCCCGGTACTACAGGCACATTGCGCTTGCTGAGAACGGAAAGCGACATCTTGCCCGTGGATCGCGAAACGCTATTTGAGTTAAGCATTGCCAGCGTGCCATCCGGCAAAGTTGAAAATCAGAGCGTAAAAGTGGCGATGCGCTCGGTATTTAAACTGTTCTGGCGACCCGAAGGTTTGCCGGGCGACCCGCTGGAAGCTTATCAACAATTACGCTGGACACGGAATTCGCAGGGTGTACAACTCACTAACCCAACGCCTTACTACATTAACCTGATTCAAGTGAGCGTAAATGGTAAAGCGTTAAGTAATGCGGGAGTTGTGCCACCTAAAAGCCAGCGTCAGACAAGCTGGTGTCAGGCTATAACACCGTGTCATGTCTCCTGGCGGACGATAAATGATTACGGCGGGTTGAGTGCAAAGAAGGAGCAAAATCTGCCCTGAAACAGGCTCGGAAAACGTTTGCGCTTTTTTTGCCACAGGTCAATTCCCTTTTGGTCCGAACTCGCACATAATACGCCCCCGGTTTGCACACCGGGAATCCAGGAGAGTTCATGTACTACCCCTTCGTTCGTAAAGCCCTTTTCCAGCTCGATCCAGAGCGCGCTCATGAGTTTACTTTTCAGCAATTACGCCGTATTACCGGAACGCCGTTTGAAGCACTGGTGCGGCAGAAAGTGCCTGCGAAACCTGTTAACTGCATGGGCCTGACGTTTAAAAATCCGCTTGGTCTGGCAGCCGGTCTTGATAAAGACGGGGAGTGCATTGACGCGTTAGGCGCGATGGGTTTTGGATCGATCGAGATCGGTACCGTCACGCCACGTCCACAGCCAGGTAATGACAAGCCGCGTCTCTTTCGTCTGGTAGATGCCGAAGGTTTGATCAACCGTATGGGCTTTAATAATCTTGGCGTTGATAACCTCGTAGAGAACGTAAAAAAAGCCCATTATGATGGCGTCCTGGGTATTAACATCGGCAAAAATAAAGATACGCCGGTGGAGCAGGGTAAAGATGACTATCTGATTTGTATGGAAAAAATCTATGCTTATGCGGGATATATCGCCATCAATATTTCATCGCCGAATACCCCAGGACTACGCACACTGCAATATGGCGAAGCGCTGGATGATCTCTTAACCGCGATTAAAAATAAGCAAAATGATTTGCAAGCGATGCACCATAAATATGTGCCGATCGCAGTGAAGATCGCGCCGGATCTTTCTGAAGAAGAATTGATCCAGGTTGCCGATAGTTTAGTTCGCCATAATATTGATGGCGTTATTGCAACCAATACCACGCTCGATCGTTCTCTGGTTCAGGGAATGAAAAATTGTGATCAAACCGGTGGCTTAAGTGGTCGTCCGCTTCAGTTAAAAAGCACAGAAATTATTCGCCGCTTGTCACAGGAATTAAACGGTCGCTTACCGATCATCGGTGTTGGCGGCATTGACTCGGTTATCGCTGCGCGTGAAAAGATTGCTGCGGGGGCCTCACTGGTGCAAATTTATTCTGGTTTTATTTTTAAAGGTCCGCCGCTGATTAAAGAAATCGTTACCCATATCTAATTATTTCTTCGAATTCCTCTTTATAAGATAATCAGGGCTTTATTTTAAGCCCTGGTTGTTTTATATTCATCACTGTTGCTTATTTAGACATTTTGTACTTTTATTGTTGAGGTTATTAAGCGAAGCGACAATGGATTGTGTTGCTGCGGTTTTATAGGGTAGGGGAGAGGCAAATGCGAATTAAACCAGACGATAACTGGCGTTGGTATTACGATGAAGAGCACGATCGAATGATGCTCGATTTAGCCAATGGTATGCTATTTCGCTCACGTTTTGCGCGCAAAATGTTGACTCCAGATGCCTTTTCTCCCGCAGGCTTTTGCGTTGACGACGCCGCGCTCTATTTCTCATTTGAAGAAAAATGCCGCGATTTTAATTTATCTAAAGAACAAAAAGCCGAACTGGTGCTTAATGCGCTGGTAGCAATTCGTTATCTCAAACCGCAAATGCCGAAAAGCTGGCATTTTGTTTCCCATGGTGAAATGTGGGTGCCCATGCCGGGCGATGCGGCCTGCGTTTGGTTGAGCGACACTCACGAGCAAGTCAATTTGCTGGTCGTTGAATCTGGCGAAAATGCCGCACTATGCCTGCTGGCACAACCCTGCGTTGTTATTGCGGGTCGCGCGATGCAGCTGGGCGACGCCATCAAAATCATGAACGACAGGCTGAAACCGCAGGTTAATGTTGACAGCTTCAGCCTCGAACAGGCAGTTTAACGCGTCAGCTTAAGTGCAGTCTTCGGTACACAACTACAGCAAAGAATAGTGCCATCATCACCCATTGCTGATTTTTTCAGCGGCGTGACTTCGCCTTCTAAAAGCTGAACACGGCAACTTCCACAAATGCCCGCGCGGCAAGAATAAGGGATACGAATTCCCTGATTTTCTAATTGCTCCAGCAGCACCTGTTGGTTATTTCCACGAAATGCCTGTCCCTGCCAGTCAATATCTACGTTTGCGTCCGGTTGTTGCGTGATGTTGGCAGTATCATCAGCGGCACCTGCGCCGTAAATTTTAGCTGGAGCCGTTGCCAGAATTTCCACCTCATCGCCAACGCGAATCACGCCGCTATTACGGGCAATTAAATTCTGACCAAAATCGACATCGCCGTTATCCTGGGCAGTACGGAAAGATTGCAGCGTTTTTAATGGTTCGCCTGCCGGATGTTTTTGCCCTTTTTCTGGGCTGACGGTGGTGAAAATACAGCGGCTACAAGGCTTAACCACATCAAACACGACATCACCAATGCGAATCACTTTCCAGCTATCTTCTTCCCAGGCCGATGCACCGGAAACCACCAGATTGGGGCGGAATTGCTCCATTTTTACACTGGCCGGACAACGTTGTTGGAGATCACGTAACGAGGCCTCGTTAGCAAGAAGGTAAGGATAACCATCAGCAAATGACAGGGGTACAGTGTTGTGGCGTTTCACGCGCCGGGTCATTTGTGGCCCCACCCAGCGTAATTGCACTTCGCGGGAGAAAAATCCACTTAGCCATTTGTTGATCGCGTCTGGCGCAATTCGCGCGGTAAAATGTGTGCCCCAAACTTCGGTTGGTGCGTCTTGTGTGGCGAAATCAGCAAAACGAACATATGCACTACTGCCATCTGGTGCGGTGAGATGCAAGCCATCATGCACGGGTGAAGGAGTAAACCGTACCATTAGCGGAAACTGGCGAGCGGTAATAAACGTACCGTCAGGTTCCGTGATCATAAAGATGCGATCGAAGGCCAGACCACTGACATTTGCCAGAGCATGTGTAAGACCAATGCCGCGCATCGATTTAACAGGATGAATAAAAAGCCGGGTTAATGTCGCCACGGTGCGGTCCTCAAATGAAAATAAGCCCTCAACTTTATGACATGACGCGCTTATTAGCTATAATGCGCAACAATTTTCTTAGAGTAAAAGTGACGATATGAATTCTCTGTTTGCCAGTACGGCCCGTGGGCTGGAAGAGCTGTTAAAAACTGAACTGGAAAACCTGGGGGCCGTTGAATGCCAGGTGGTTCAGGGTGGGGTCCATTTCAAGGGCGACACACGGCTTGTTTACCAGAGCCTGATGTGGAGCCGCCTGGCCTCGCGTATTATGTTGCCGCTGGGCGAGTGTAAGGTTTACAGCGATTTAGACCTCTATCTCGGTGTTCAGGCGATCAACTGGACAGAGATGTTTAATCCTGGCGCGACCTTCGCTGTCCACTTCAGTGGTTTGAATGACACCATACGCAACAGTCAGTACGGTGCGATGAAAGTGAAAGACGCGATCGTCGATGCTTTCACGCGGAAAAATCTGCCGCGTCCAAATGTTGATCGCGATGCGCCGGATATCCGCGTTAACGTCTGGCTGCATAAAGAAACTGCCAGTATCGCCCTTGATCTCAGTGGTGATGGTTTACATCTGCGTGGCTATCGCGATCGTGCTGGTATTGCGCCGATCAAAGAAACCCTGGCAGCCGCGATTGTTATGCGATCCGGCTGGCAGCCAGGAACACCGCTGCTCGATCCGATGTGTGGTTCCGGTACGTTGCTGATTGAAGCGGCGATGCTGGCGACCGATCGCGCACCAGGCTTGCACCGTGGACGTTGGGGCTTTAGCGGCTGGGCACAGCATGATGAAGCCATCTGGCAGGAAGTGAAAGCAGAAGCGCAAACTCGCGCCCGTAAAGGCCTGGCGGAGTACAGCTCCCATTTCTACGGTTCGGACAGCGACGCACGGGTGATTCAACGTGCGCGCACTAACGCCCGTCTTGCGGGGATTGGTGAACTGATCACCTTTGAGGTGAAAGATGTCGCGCAACTGGCCAATCCGCTGCCGAAAGGGCCGTACGGTACAGTGTTGAGCAACCCGCCATACGGTGAACGTCTGGACAGCGAACCGGCGCTGATTGCGCTGCATAGTCTGCTGGGCCGAATCATGAAAAACCAGTTCGGTGGCTGGAATCTCTCTTTGTTTAGTGCCTCGCCGGATCTGCTCAGCTGCCTGCAGCTGCGTGCAGACAAACAGTACAAGGCGAAAAACGGCCCGCTGGACTGCGTACAGAAAAACTACCATGTTGCCGAAAGCACACCAGACAGCAAACCGGCGATGGCAGCGGAGGACTACGCCAACCGTCTGCGTAAGAACCTCAAAAAATTCGAGAAGTGGGCTCGTCAGGAAGGAATTGAATGTTACCGCCTGTATGACGCCGATCTGCCGGAATATAACGTTGCCGTTGACCGTTATGCCGACTGGGTGGTGGTGCAGGAGTATGCGCCGCCAAAAACTATTGATGCGCACAAAGCGCGTCAGCGTCTGTTCGATATTATCGCTGCAACCATTTCGGTACTGGGGATTGCGCCAAACAAACTGGTACTGAAAACCCGTGAACGCCAGAAGGGCAAAAATCAGTACCAGAAACTGGGCGAGAAGGGCGAGTTTCTCGAAGTCACCGAATATAACGCTCACTTGTGGGTGAACCTGACGGATTACCTCGATACCGGTCTGTTCCTCGATCACCGTATCGCCCGTCGTATGCTCGGTCAGATGAGCAAAGGCAAAGATTTCCTCAACCTGTTCTCTTATACCGGCAGCGCCACCGTGCACGCGGGATTAGGCGGTGCACGCAGCACCACCACCGTGGATATGTCGCGTACTTATCTGGAGTGGGCAGAACGCAACCTGCGTCTGAATGGCCTAACCGGGCGTGCGCATCGCCTGATTCAGGCCGATTGCCTGGCGTGGCTGCGCGAGGCAAATGAACAGTTCGATCTGATCTTTATCGATCCGCCAACCTTCTCTAACTCAAAACGAATGGAAGATGCGTTTGATGTTCAGCGCGATCATCTGGCGCTGATGAAAGATTTGAAACGTCTGCTGCGTGCAGGTGGGACGATCATGTTCTCGAACAACAAACGCGGCTTCCGTATGGATCTCGACGGCCTGGCGAAACTGGGACTGAAAGCACAAGAAATTACGCAAAAAACGCTCTCCCAGGATTTCGCCCGTAACCGCCAGATTCACAACTGCTGGCTGATTACCGCAGCCTGAAAGGAATAGTAATGTCATTAATCAGTATGCATGGCGCATGGCTGTCGTTCAGCGACGCGCCGCTTCTCGATAACGCAGAACTGCATATCGAAGATAACGAACGTGTTTGTCTGGTAGGTCGTAACGGCGCAGGCAAATCGACGTTAATGAAGATCCTCAACCGTGAACAGGGGCTGGATGACGGTCGCATTATTTACGAGCAAGATTTGATTGTAGCTCGTCTGCAACAGGATCCGCCGCGTAACGTTGAGGGTAGCGTTTATGATTTCGTTGCCGAAGGCATTGAAGAACAAGCGGAATACCTGAAACGCTATCACGATATTTCGCGCCTGGTGATGAACGACCCGAGCGAGAAAAATCTCAACGAACTGGCGAAGGTTCAGGAACAGCTGGATCACCACAACCTGTGGCAGCTGGAAAACCGCATCAACGAAGTGCTGGCGCAGCTGGGATTAGATCCTAATGTTGCGCTGTCGTCGCTTTCCGGCGGCTGGTTGCGTAAAGCGGCATTAGGACGCGCGCTGGTGAGTAATCCGCGCGTATTGCTGCTCGACGAACCGACTAACCACCTGGATATCGAAACCATCGACTGGCTGGAAGGGTTTCTCAAAACCTTCAATGGGACAATTATTTTCATTTCCCACGACCGTTCGTTTATCCGCAATATGGCGACGCGCATTGTTGATCTCGATCGCGGCAAGCTAGTGACCTATCCAGGGAATTACGACCAGTATCTGCTTGAAAAGGAAGAAGCCCTGCGTGTGGAAGAACTACAAAATGCCGAGTTCGATCGCAAACTGGCGCAGGAAGAGGTGTGGATCCGCCAGGGGATCAAAGCGCGCCGTACCCGTAATGAAGGCCGCGTACGCGCCCTGAAAGCAATGCGCCGTGAACGTAGCCAGCGCCGTGAGGTCATGGGGACGGCAAAGATGCAGGTGGAAGAAGCCAGCCGCTCCGGAAAGATCGTTTTCGAAATGGAAGACGTTTGCTACCAGGTTGACGGTAAGCAACTGGTGAAAGATTTTTCTGCCCAGGTTCTACGTGGCGACAAAATTGCCCTGATTGGCCCGAATGGGTGCGGCAAAACCACGCTGCTGAAACTGATGCTCGGTCAGCTTCAGGCGGACAGCGGGCGTATTCACGTTGGCACCAAACTGGAAGTGGCTTATTTCGATCAGCACCGTGCGGAACTGGATCCCGATAAAACGGTGATGGATAACCTTGCCGAAGGTAAGCAAGAGGTGATGGTTAACGGCAAGCCACGCCACGTATTGGGCTATTTGCAGGACTTCCTGTTCCATCCGAAACGGGCGATGACGCCGGTACGTGCGCTTTCTGGCGGTGAGCGGAACCGCTTGCTGCTGGCGCGTTTGTTCCTCAAACCAAGCAACTTATTGATTCTTGACGAACCGACCAACGATCTTGATGTCGAAACGCTGGAACTGCTGGAAGAACTGATCGACAGCTACCAGGGCACGGTATTGCTGGTAAGCCACGATCGTCAGTTTGTCGATAACACCGTTACAGAATGCTGGATCTTCGAAGGCGGCGGTAAAATTGGTCGTTATGTCGGCGGTTATCATGATGCCCGTGGTCAGCAAGAGCAGTATGTGGCGCTCAAACAGCCTGCGGTGAAAAAAACCGAAGAAGCCGCCGCGGCAAAAGCAGAAACTGTAAAACGCAGCAGTAGCAAACTAAGCTATAAATTGCAGCGCGAACTGGAGCAGCTACCGCAATTGCTTGAAGATCTGGAGGCGAAGCTGGAAGCCCTACAGACGCAGGTGGCGGATGCTTCCTTCTTCAGTCAGCCGCATGAGCAGACACAAAAAGTGCTCGCTGATATGGCTGCTGCAGAGCAGGAGCTGGAGCAAGCCTTTGAACGCTGGGAGTATCTTGAAGCGTTAAAAAATGGTGGCTGATCGCAAAATAGTCGATTTAAACAGAGACAGCTGACAACGGTAAAATTGCCTGATGCACTGGGTTTATCAGGCATGAAAACCAACACTTTGTTAGTCATCTGTAAAATAGCGCATCATTAAGGAGTACCAATGTGCGAACATCATCATGCCGCGAAGCACATCCTGTGCTCGCAGTGTGACATGCTGGTGGCGTTACCGCGCCTTGAGCATGGTCAGAAAGCGGCATGTCCCCGGTGTGGCACAACGTTAACCGTGGCGTGGGATGCCCCTCGGCAGCGTCCCACCGCCTATGCGTTGGCTGCACTGTTCATGCTGTTGCTGTCCAACTTGTTTCCTTTTGTGAATATGAACGTTGCGGGAGTCACCAGTGAAATTACATTACTGGAAATTCCCGGCGTGCTTTTTTCTGAGGACTACGCCAGCCTCGGCACCTTTTTCCTGTTGTTTGTGCAACTGGTTCCCGCGTTTTGTCTGATAACCATTCTGTTACTGGTGAATCGCGCGGAATTACCGGTCCGTTTAAAAGAGCAACTGGCACGGGTGCTTTTTCAACTCAAAACCTGGGGAATGGCGGAGATTTTCCTCGCGGGAGTGCTGGTCAGTTTCGTTAAACTGATGGCCTACGGCAGCATTGGTGTCGGCAGTAGCTTTCTCCCCTGGTGTTTATTTTGTGTCCTGCAACTGCGCGCCTTTCAGTGCGTTGATCGTCGCTGGTTATGGGACGACATCGCCCCGATGCCAGAACTGCGCCAGCCGCTAAAACCTGGCGTCACGGGGATACGTCAGGGGCTGCGTTCTTGCTCCTGTTGTACGGCAATCCTTCCTGCTGATGAACCCGTATGCCCGCGCTGTGGTACTAAAGGGTACGTTCGGCGTAGAAACAGCCTGCAATGGACACTCGCGCTGCTTGTAACGTCCATCATGCTGTACCTTCCGGCTAATATTTTGCCCATCATGGTGACGGATTTATTAGGCTCGAAGATGCCATCGACGATTCTCGCTGGGGTCATCCTGTTATGGAGCGAAGGATCTTATCCCGTCGCTGCGGTTATCTTTCTGGCCAGTATTATGGTGCCAACGTTAAAGATGATCGCCATAGCGTGGTTGTGTTGGGATGCCAAAGGGCATGGCAAGCGCGACAGTGAAAGAATGCATTTGATTTATGAAGTTGTTGAGTTTGTAGGCCGCTGGTCGATGATTGACGTTTTCGTTATCGCGGTGCTCTCGGCGCTGGTGCGTATGGGAGGTTTAATGAGTATTTATCCGGCAATGGGTGCATTAATGTTTGCTTTAGTCGTCATAATGACAATGTTTTCTGCTATGACGTTTGACCCGCGTTTGTCGTGGGATCGTCAACCTGAATCAGAGCATGAGGAGTCCTGACAGTATGGAATCTAATAATGGGGAAGCCAAAATCCAGAAAGTGAAGAACTGGTCTCCCGTGTGGATATTTCCTATCGTCACGGCGCTCATTGGGGCCTGGGTTCTTTTTTATCATTACAGCCATCAGGGGCCGGAAGTGACTCTGATCACCGCGAATGCGGAAGGAATAGAAGGTGGTAAAACCACCATTAAAAGCCGTAGCGTTGACGTCGGCGTGGTTGAAAGCGCCACACTGGCTGATGATTTGACGCACGTTGAAATCAAAGCGCGGCTGAATTCCGGTATGGAAAAATTGCTGCATAAAGATACCGTCTTTTGGGTGGTGAAACCGCAGATTGGTCGAGAAGGGATTAGCGGCCTGGGAACGCTGCTGTCTGGGGTTTATATCGAACTGCAGCCAGGCGCAAAAGGCAGCAAAATGGATAAATACGATTTGCTGGACTCGCCACCGTTGGCCCCGCCTGATGCGAAAGGTATCCGTGTGATTCTCGATAGCAAAAAAGCCGGGCAGCTCTCGCCAGGAGATCCCGTGCTGTTCCGTGGCTATCGGGTAGGTTCGGTTGAAACCAGCACCTTCGATACGCAAAAACGCAATATCAGCTATCAACTGTTCATCAATGCACCTTATGACCGACTGGTGACCAGCAATGTTCGCTTCTGGAAAGATAGTGGCATTGCGGTTGATTTGACGTCAGCGGGAATGCGTGTGGAGATGGGCTCATTGACAACGCTGCTTAGTGGCGGTGTCAGCTTTGATGTGCCGGAAGGTCTGGATTTAGGGCAGCCAGTGGCACCGAAAACAGCTTTCGTTTTGTATGATGATCAGAAGAGCATTCAGGATTCGTTGTACACCGATCACATTGATTATCTGATGTTCTTTAAAGATTCGGTACGCGGTCTGCAACCGGGAGCTCCGGTAGAATTCCGGGGTATTCGCCTGGGTACCGTAAGCAAAGTGCCATTCTTTGCGCCGAATATGCGTCAGACATTTAACGATGATTACCGTATTCCGGTACTGATTCGTATCGAGCCAGAGCGGCTGAAAATGCAGCTTGGAGAAAATGCGGATGTTGTTGAGCACCTTGGCGAATTGTTGAAACGTGGTTTACGCGGATCGCTGAAAACCGGAAACCTGGTCACTGGCGCACTGTATGTTGATCTCGATTTCTATCCAAATACGCCTGCAATAACCGGTATTCGTGAATTTAATGGTTATCAGATTATCCCGACCGTTAGCGGCGGTCTGGCGCAAATCCAGCAACGACTGATGGAAGCGTTGGATAAGATCAACAAACTGCCATTGAATCCGATGATTGAACAGGCAACCAGTACGCTTTCTGAAAGTCAGCGCACAATGAAAAACCTGCAAACGACGCTGGATAGCATGAACAAGATCCTCGCCAGCCAGTCGATGCAGCAGTTACCGACGGATATGCAGTCAACGTTGCGTGAATTGAATCGCAGTATGCAGGGCTTCCAGCCTGGCTCCGCAGCCTACAACAAGATGGTGGCGGATATGCAGCGACTTGATCAGGTGTTGCGAGAACTGCAACCGGTGCTGAAAACGCTCAACGAGAAGAGTAACGCGCTGGTATTTGAAGCGAAGGACAAAAAAGATCCAGAGCCGAAGAGGGCGAAACAATGAAAAAGTGGCTAGTGACGATTGCAGCACTGTGGCTGGCCGGATGCAGCTCCGGCGAAATTAATAAAAACTATTACCAGTTACCTGTGGTGCAGAGCGGTACACAAAGTACCGCCAGCCAGGGTAATCGCCTGTTATGGGTAGAGCAGGTCACTGTTCCTGACTATCTGGCGGGAAATGGTGTGGTTTATCAAACCAGTGATGTGAAGTATGTGATTGCCAACAACAACTTGTGGGCCAGTCCATTGGATCAACAGTTGCGCAACACCCTGGTTGCCAACCTGAGCACGCAACTGCCCGGCTGGGTGGTTGCCTCCCAGCCTCTGGGAAGCGCCCAGGACACGCTCAATGTTACCGTAACGGAGTTTAACGGTCGCTATGATGGCAAGGTCATTGTCAGTGGTGAATGGCTGTTGAACCACCAGGGACAACTGATCAAACGTCCGTTCCGTCTGGAAGGGGTGCAAACTCAGGATGGTTACGATGAGATGGTTAAAGTACTGGCCAGTGTCTGGAGTCAGGAAGCCGCTTCTATTGCGCAAGAGATAAAGCGTCTACCTTAATTATAAAGATTTGTAAATATAACCGCCTCCGGTATGTTGCCTGAGGCGGTTTTTTTGTCTCTAACGTGCGGAAAAAGTTGTTCCTCTTCACATTTTTTGTACAACTGACATGCCCGTGTAGCTCACAAATATGACAGTGGCGTGAATTTTGCGCATTGACGGCAGTTATGATTCGCGGTATTGCTTAACTGTGATTGCACATTTAGTAATCACTGTTTTCTTTTCCACCAGAAACCAGTATGAGGGAAACGAGGCATGAAGAGACAAAAACGAGATCGCCTGGAACGGGCACATCAACGTGGTTATCAGGCCGGCATAGCCGGACGCTCAAAAGAAATGTGTCCCTATCAGACGCTGAATCAAAGGTCACAATGGCTGGGAGGCTGGCGAGAAGCCATGGCGGACAGGGTAGTAATGGCCTGATTCTGTCTCTTTAAAAAGAAACCTCCGCATTGCGGAGGTTTCGCCTTTTTATACTCTGTCTGATTATTATCAGAAGGCAGACGTATCCTGGAACAGACCGACTTTCAGGTCGCTGGCGGTATAGATCAGACGACCATCAACCAGCACTTCGCCATCTGCCAGACCCATAATCAGACGACGATTAACAATGCGTTTAAAGTGAATACGGTAGGTCACTTTTTTCGCTGTCGGCAGTACCTGACCAGTGAATTTCACTTCGCCAACGCCCAGCGCGCGGCCTTTACCTTCGCCGCCCAGCCAGCCGAGGTAGAACCCTACCAGCTGCCACATTGCGTCCAGGCCCAGGCATCCCGGCATAACCGGATCGCCGATAAAGTGGCATCCGAAGAACCACAGATCCGGATTGATATCCAGCTCTGCTTCAACATACCCTTTGTCGAAGTTACCACCCGTTTCGGTCATTTTGACCACACGGTCCATCATCAGCATGTTCGGTGCTGGCAATTGCGGGCCTTTAGCGCCAAACAGTTCACCGCGACCAGAGGCAAGAAGGTCTTCTTTTGTATAGGATTCGCGTTTATCTACCATGTTCTCTGTAAGCCTTATTTTATTGAAGCACGCAGGATAGCTAACACGTGTACGCTGAACAAGTCCGATCAGTTCGGAATAAACCAGTTCAGCCAACGTAATGGCCATGGAAAACGGTGACGTCCTTCCTGTTGCGATGCTTGTGCGATACGTTCCTGGATGGTTTGCATCAGCGTCGTTTGGCCTTCGCCATCCCACACCAGATTTAATAATAACGGCAGTGCGTCAGTCACATCGTCTACTGCCCAGATGGTGAATTTGCCTTCTTCTACCGCTTTCACCAGTTCACTGTGAAGACTTAAATGGCGAACGTTAGCAGTGGGGATAATGACACCTTGTTTCCCCGTTAACTCACGTTGCTGGCAAATAGCAAAGAAGCCTTCGATTTTCTCATTTAAACCACCGACTGGCTGGGCGCGACCGAACTGATCGACTGAACCTGTGATAGCGATACTCTGATTCACCGGCACATCGGCGAGGGCGCTGATCAGGGCGCAGAGTTCAGCCATCGAGGCACTATCGCCATCCACTTCACTGTATGACTGCTCAAATGTCAGCGATGCTGAGAAGGGGATCTGTTGCTCAAGCTGTAGTTCCGACATCAGGAACGCTTGCATGATCATCATCCCTTTCGCATGGATATTGCCGCCAAGCTCCGCTTTGCGTTCGATGTCGGTGAATTCACCATCGCCAATATGCACAACGCAGCTAATGCGAGAAGGTTCGCCAAAAGCGCGTGGATGACCCGGAAATTCAATGACCGAAAGGGCGTTAATTTGCCCGATGCGTTCGCCTTCGGTTTCAATCAGGATTTGCTCCTGAAGAATCTCATCCTGCATGCGTTCAGCGAGGAAACCTTCGCGCCATTCACGCTGCTGTAGCATTAAGTTTAGCTGCTCGCCGGAGAAGGTGTCGCCATCACACAGGGAGGCGACCTCTTTACACTGGCGGAGGATCCACTGCGGGCTAAGCGGAAGTGTTTCTTGTTCACCGGTGTAGCGGGCTGCTTCGCGGATAAGTACCGGCCAGGCATCCGCTCCCGGTGCAGGTAAGTGATTATGTCTTGCGGTCAATGTTACCCAGCGACACCACTGGCTTACTGACTCCGCATCGACAATCTGCAGAGTATCTTCAAATTCGCTATAAATAGCCTGCTCTGAAAGCTCTGGTTCCATCTCCTGGAAATCAGCCAATGATTCGCGTTCGCCTACCAGAATGACTTTCAGCTTCAATGGCATCGAAGGCACAGAGACGGGGAGAGGGCGCGACTCATCAAACGCAACCCAGTCAAAACGCTCGCGGTTAACGATATTTTTCAGCCGCATCCACAGCAGAGGTTGCGCCAGCAGTGTACGCAAAGAGATGATGAGAATACCGCCATTTGCCTGATGCACCAGACCAGGCTGCAGGGTAATGTCGCCATTAAACTGGCGCAGGCAGCCAAAGAGTTGTTCCGCTTCTACCCAGTCGGCAGCGACAACTTGCGTTAAAGTCGCAAAATTATCATCTGCACTCACTGCGTTACGTAAACGGATGGTGTGCCCGGAAACCTCATAGTGACCGCCCACCAGTTGGCCTGCATCGCTTTGTAGCGCACGCGCGGCATCGGCAATAAGATTCAGATACTCAGACTCTTCCGGGGCCTTCGCCAGCATAAAAGAGGAGGATGCTCGCGTATGCAGCAACTGCTCCAGCGCAAATTGCAGTCGCGGTTGAGTATCACTGAATAAAGGATCGTTTTCGTCAATCAAATGTGGCTGAGCAAATATTTCCTGATAGCTATCGGTATCAGGAACCAGGTCACGCCATGCAAGTTTCGTAATGGTCAAAGTTGATGTTTTTTAGTCTGTTGTCAAAGCCGCGATTATACCGTAACCGGCACTGCAGCACACGTAGAAAGCACCGACAATACTCCTGGCATGGGCGTTAAAGCTCACAGGATGGAGATTCTTTTCTTCACTGGCCTAAAAAGCTGATATTCTGTAAAGAGTTACACGGTAACATTGAGATCGCTATGAAATATCAACAACTTGAAAATCTTGAAAGCGGTTGGAAATGGAAGTATCTGGTGAAGAAGCATCGCGAAGGGGAGTTAATCACCCGTTACATAGAAGCCAGTGCCGCCCAGGAAGCCGTCGATGTGTTGCTCTCGCTGGAAAATGAACCCGTGCTGGTAAATGGCTGGATTGACAAGCATATGAATCCGGAACTGGTCAATCGCATGAAGCAAACCATTCGGGCCAGACGGAAGCGCCATTTTAATGCGGAACACCAGCATACGCGCAAAAAATCGATCGATCTGGAATTTATTGTCTGGCAACGTCTGGCTGGTCTTGCGCAGCGTCGTGGTAAAACGCTTTCTGAAACGATTGTTCAGCTGATTGAAGATGCGGAAAACAAAGAGAAATACGCGAATAAAATGTCTTCTTTGAAGCAGGATCTGCAGGCATTGCTGGGTAAGGAATAACTGACGAAAGTCAGTTCAATTTACGCAAGGCGAAAAAAAAAACCCCGCAGCTGCGGGGTTTTTTACCAGACGAGAACTTAAGCCTGCGGCTGAGTTACAACGTCTTTGATACCTTTAACTTCGATCTCTACGCGACGATCCGGAGCCAGGCAGTCGATCAGTGCAGCACGCTGTTTCACGTTGTCACAGGTGTTGCCAGTAACCGGGTTGGATTCGCCCATACCACGTGCGGAGATTTTGTCTGCCGGGATACCTTTAGAGATCAGGTAATCAACAACGGACTGAGCACGACGCTCGGACAGAGCCTGGTTGTAAGCGTCAGAACCGATGCGGTCGGTGTAACCCAGAACAACTACGGAACCGTCTTTCGGATCCAGGTTGCTCAGCTGGCTGTACAGCTGATCCAGAGCAGCCTGACCTTCCGGTTTCAGGGTTGCTTTGTTGAAGGTGAACAGAACGTCAGACTTCAGAGTGAAGTGCTTGGTCTGTACTTCCGGTGCCGGAGCTGGAGCCGGAGCAACTACTGGAGCTGCTTCGCCCTGACCGAAACGGTAGGAAACACCCAGGCTCAGCATGCCGTTGTCCGGACGAGTACCGATGGTGTGTGCGTCACCGATGTTGTTGGTCCACTGGTATTCCAGACGGGTAGCGATTTCAGGAGTGATCGCGTACTCAACACCGCCAGCGAAAACCGGAGAAACGCCGGTGTCGTGGTCTTTAAAAGATGCGCCACCAGGTACGTTAGCCTTGGTGTCTGCACGCCATACCATACCACCCAGACGAGTGTAGATGTCCAGATCGTCAGTGATTGGGTAACCCAGTTTAGCGGTCAGCTGAACGCCCTGAGCTTTGTATGCGCCGTTGATGTTGTCGCCTTTGTACGGCATACGACCTAACCAGTCGTAACCCATTTCAAAGCCAACATACGGGTTAACCTGGTAACCACCAAAAGCACCTGCACCCAGTTGGTTTTCGTGGGTCGGACCATTGTTAGGAATAAAACCAGTGTCATGGTACTGGGACCAGCCCAGTTTAGCACCAGTGTACCAGGTGTTATCTTTCGGAGCGGCCTGCGCTACGGTAGCGAAACCAGCCAGTGCCACTGCAATCGCGATAGCTGTCTTTTTCATTTTTTGCGCCTCGTTATCATCCAAAATACGCCATGAATATCTCCAACGAGATAACACGGTTAAATCCTTCACCGGGGGATCTGCTCAATATTAACTCTACCGATATCTTCGGCTTATGCCGAGCACCCCTGGCGATGTAAAGTCTACAACGTAGTTGAAAACTTACAAGTGTGAACTCCGTCAGGCATATGAAAAAAAAGTCTTGTATAAGGTACGTTTAATCTTTTTTGTCAGCGACAATTTACAGAAGAAAATCGCGGAAACCGCTTCAGACAAGCCTCCGCAAGGAAAATTAGTCACGACTGAAAGCATTGGCTGGGCGACAAAAAAAGTTCCAGGATTAATCCTAAATTTACTTAATGATACAAATTAGAGTGAATTTTTAGCCCGGAAAGTTGTCTCGTTGCGTGAGAGGATGCGCTTACCGGACGCATAATAAACCCCATAGCGTTACCTTCATTTGCCGCATCAACAAGTTCAGCATGCTCTTCTTCAGTCAAATCATCTGCCAACCAACCGATCACCACGCTGTAATTGCCCGTGCGTAAAGCGCGAACCATTGACTCCACGGTGTGGCAAGGGGAGAGCTGGCTAATCTGCATTACTTTCGTTAAGGGTAGCCCAGATGCCTGAACCCATTCGCGACTCAGTTTTTGTTGCGGTGTTAACCAGAGTTGCCAGCGCGATTGCTGACCGAGTTGCTGTAACAATGGCAACAGTAGAAGTTGCGTCATCATGGGCTGATCTTCGCGATAGACAACTTCACTGATAAGCCCGGCTGTAGTGTTTTCCGTAGAGACACGCGCAATTTTACTTGCTGCGGATGAGAACGACGAAGCACGATGTGCATAGCCTGAAGTGTACATAATCAATCCAGCCCTGTGGGTTACTGTATGAATATACAGTACATCCGGTGACGACAAAGATCAACCCTATTTTCGGAAAGAGCCTCGCAAATTTTGTCGTTGGTGGCGGGAAAACATAAATTAATCTTGCCCCTTAAGAATAAGTTGCCTATTTTCGTAGTTAACGGATCCGTTAATGTGAATCATTCTTTTATGTTATGATTTTAAAAGGAATTTTATGAAAAGCCTCTCCTATAAGCGGATCTATAAATCACAAGAATACCTGGCAACGTTGGGCACAATTGAATACCGATCATTGTTTGGCAGTTACAGCCTGACCATTGACGACACGGTGTTTGCGATGGTTTCTGATGGTGAGTTGTATCTTCGGGCTTGTGAGCAAAGTGCACAGTACTGTGTAAAACATCCGCCTGTCTGGCTGACATATAAAAAGTGTGGCCGATCCGTTACCCTCAACTACTATCGGGTTGATGAAAGTCTATGGCGAAATCAACTGAAGCTGGTGCGTCTGTCGAAATATTCTCTCGATGCAGCGCTGAAAGAGAAAAGCACGCGCAATACCCGGGAAAGACTGAAAGATTTGCCCAATATGTCTTTTCATCTGGAAGCGATTCTCGGGGAGGTGGGGATTAAGGATGTACGGGCGTTACGTATACTAGGGGCAAAAATGTGTTGGTTGCGACTGCGGCAGCAAAACAGTCTGGTGACAGAAAAGATTCTGTTTATGCTTGAAGGGGCCATTATCGGCATTCATGAAGCTGCGCTCCCGGTGGCACGCCGCCAGGAGCTTGCAGAATGGGCTGACTCTCTTACGCCGAAACAGGAGTTTCCTGCGGAACTTGAGTAATCTTGCGTTGCAGACGACCAATCTCTGGCAGTAATGCAATCAATAACCCAACTTGTTGTACGACCAGAGGTTCTTTGCTGTCTGCCCGTGGTTCAAGTTGCTGCATCCGCTGTTTCAGGCCAGCTAATGCCTGATTGACGCGTTCTTCATCAGCAGGTTGATGATGTAACGCGTCATCAACATAGCAAACTGCGTCATCAAGAAACGCCAGAATTTCTGGATTAGTTAACTGCTCCCGGTGAGCACCGAGG
Organism: Escherichia sp. WS3063; assembly: GCF_046486595.1. NCBI lineage: Bacteria > Pseudomonadati > Pseudomonadota > Gammaproteobacteria > Enterobacterales > Enterobacteriaceae > Escherichia > Escherichia sp. WS3063. Next base: position 175,214 of record NZ_JBJQKY010000005.1, on the reverse strand, counting down.
GCTGAGATATAGCTGGTAAACGTATGGTTAAGGCACAGCAACCGAAACGCGGCCTCACGAATTTGCGGGGTAACGTTCGGCTCGCTGGACATATTTGATACCACCGACGCCAGTTCAGCATCACGGTTGTGTGCATCGCGGCGGGCAATACGATACGCCAGACGGTTATCACGCCCCTGATGGTATTGCTCCAGTATGGCATCGAGATAGCGACAGTTGGCCTCGGTGGCACGTTCGAGCATGCGCGGCAGATTGCGAAACTTCCAGTCAGGCCAGATGTAGCTCACCGCCGCCCACGCAATGGCACAACCAATCAGCGTATCGATTACGCGAGGTAACGCCACTTCAAAACCTTCACCCAGCAAGTTAAAACAAAGTAGCACCAAAAGTGTGATGAACATCGTTGCATGGGCGTATTGCACGTTACGGAAGGCAAAAAAGAGCACGCCGGTAATAACCAGTAGCACCAGTTGCCCTTCCAGTGACGGTACAAACCACAGCACAGGAATGCCAATGGCGATACCGACCAGCGTCCCAATAATCCTTAACTTCAGGCGGTGGCGAGTGGCGTTATAGTTTGGCTGGCAGACAAACAAACTTGTCAGCAAGATCCAATACCCGTGATGCATTCCGGTTATCTGAATGATGGCGTAGCCGAAGCACAACACCAGCGACATTCTTACCGCATGACGGAAGAGGGCGGATTCCGGCGTGAAGTGACGGCTAAGACGCAGCCAGATATCACTCAATCCGTGCGGGCTGTCATCAGCGAGCTCATTTTCGTCATTATTATGGGGCAGTGCCTGGGCCTGTTCTGATTCAATTGTTGCCAGTTGGGCATCAATGGCGCGTAAATTGTTCAGCAAAAATCCCAGTGTTTTGAGTAAATCGGCAGGCGCGCCGTTATCGCGCATCCGCTCCAGCGCAGCATCAATATGCGTAAAAGCGCGCTCAAAATGCGGATCATGTTGATAAGGCTGACGCAGCAAAATACAGCGTGACAGTTGCTGGCACGCCTGGCCCTGCATCGACATCAGTCGCTGAAAACGGAACAGCACGTCGCTGTGGCGAAAATGTTCACGCAATGTTTGATATTGAATATGAGAAGAGCTGGCACGCTCGTGAATATCCTGCGCGACAAAGTAATAATGCAGTGTGCGACGCGTTCCCCGTTGACCACGATCGCCACGTAAGCGGGTCAGCAGCGAGAGTTTCGTCTGATTCAATGTCGCCATCAGTTGACCGTTGGCGAGAGCCAAATCGTACAGCGGTGCCTGGCTTTCATCTTCAATATCAGGATCAAACATGCGCGACTTGAGCTCAAGATAACGCGCCAGTTGTTCATAGCAACGCGCCAGGTTGTCCTGCAGCGGGCGGACCGGGAACAGTAGATGACCAATAAGTGTCAGGACGTTGTACCAGACGGCACCGGCCAGCAGATACATCGGCTGCTGATACCAGTGCTCATACAGTGACGTCCCCAACATAGTGTAAATGGCGATCAGTAACGCACCGAAGGCAATTGTTGCATAGCGTTGACCCAGACCGCCGAGCAAAATGAAGCCGCTGGTTGAGAGCGTTAAGCCAATCGCAAATAGCCAGGGCCAGGGAAACAGCAGTTCTACTGAGGCCGAGGCGATAAAAAAGCAGAACAGCGTAATGATGAGGTTACGCAAACGTCCCGCCAGTCGGTCATCGAGATCGGTCAGCGCCGCTGCCACCATCCCCAGCGTCAGCGGAATCGTCAGTTTTACATCACCCAGCCACCACGGAAACGCTGTGGTTCCACAAAGCGCAATAAAAATACGCGCGTAATACAGCCAGGCGCTGTTCCAGGTATAGCGTTTGAGCAAAGGACTTAGCATAAAGGCCATATTAGTGGATTATTCAAAACGACGACGTGCATTGGCTTCACGCGCAGCTTGCGCTGTTTCTACCGATACCACGCGACGACCGACCGGCCATAGTGCAATAGCGGCAATTTTAAAGTTCGCAATGCCGACAGGAATGCCAATGATGGAAATACATTGTGCGATGCCCGTTGCAATGTGCATCAGGCATAACCACCAGCCAAAGAAAATCAGCCAGAAAATATTCAATACCGTACCGCCAGTATTCAGCAGCACATTTTTGCCAGCCGGGTTCAGTTCATCGACATGAATAGCTTCATTGCCATAAGGCACCAGAGACAGTTTAGTGATCTCCCAGCAGGATCGTGTCAGCGGTAAGGTAAAAATCAGCACAATACTGACCAGAGTCGCCAACAGCCAGCCCAGAGTGGTGGCAAATCCGCCAAGCACAAAGTTCAGAATGTTCAAAACGGTACGCATAAAACCTCGCTTTACTGTGGTTTTCAGTAATGGGCGGCAATTGTAACGTTTTTTTGGGCTGGAGCACGTTTTCTCTGACGGTTACACTGATAAGAAATCATTTCGTGTGGATCTACAGAGTCATGGAACTGAAAGCGACAACGCTTGGAAAACGTCTGGCACAGCACCCTTACGATCGGGCGGTGATCCTCAATGCCGGGATTAAAGTCTCCGGCGATCGCCACGAATACCTTATTCCTTTCAATCAATTACTGGCGATTCACTGTAAGCGCGGTCTGGTATGGGGCGAGCTGGAATTTGTACTGCCGGGCGAAAAAGTGGTGCGTCTGCACGGTACCGAATGGGGCGAGACGCAGCGTTTTTACCATCATCTTGATGCTCACTGGCGGCGGTGGAGTGGCGAGATGAGCGAAATTGCATCTGGTGTTTTACGCCAGCAACTGGATTTAATTGCCACGCGCACCGGAGAAAATAAATGGCTGACGCGTGAGCAAACCTCTGGCGTGCAGCAACAAATCCGCCAGGCTTTGTCGGCGTTGCCGTTGCCGGTTAACCGACTGGAAGAATTCGATAACTGCCGTGAGACGTGGCGTAAATGTCAGGCCTGGTTGAAAGACATTGAAGGCGCTCGGTTGCAGCATAATCAGGCGTATACCGAAGCCATGCTTACCGAGTATGCGGATTTTTTCCGCCAGGTCGAGTCTTCACCGCTGAATCCGGCGCAGGCCCGGGCAGTCGTTAATGGCGAGCATTCTTTGTTAGTGCTGGCTGGTGCAGGAAGCGGAAAAACGTCGGTGCTGGTGGCCCGTGCAGGCTGGTTACTGGCGCGTGGTGAAGCGTTCCCTGAGCAAATTTTATTGCTGGCGTTTGGTCGCAAAGCCGCTGAAGAGATGGACGAGCGTATTCGCGAACGGCTACATACCGAAGACATTACCGCACGCACGTTTCATGCGCTGGCGCTGCATATTATTCAGCAGGGCAGCAAAAAAGTTCCGATAGTCAGCAAACTGGAAAATGATACCGCTGCCCGTCATGAACTTTTTATTGCTGAGTGGCGCAAGCAATGCAGCGAAAAGAAAGCGCAGGCGAAGGGCTGGCGGCAATGGCTGACGGAAGAAATGCAGTGGTCAGTGCCAGAAGGTAATTTCTGGGATGATGAAAAATTACAGCGTCGTCTTGCCTCTCGCCTCGATCGCTGGGTAAGTCTGATGCGGATGCACGGTGGTGCACAGGCAGAAATGATTGCCAGTGCACCCGAAGAGATTCGCGATCTGTTCAGTAAACGTATCAAGTTGATGGCCCCGTTATTAAAAGCCTGGAAAGGTGCGCTGAAGGCAGAAAACGCTGTCGATTTTTCGGGCCTTATTCACCAGGCGATTGTGATTCTGGAGAAAGGTCGCTTTATCAGCCCGTGGAAGCATATTCTGGTTGATGAATTTCAGGATATCTCGCCGCAGCGCGCAGCGTTGTTAGCGGCATTACGCAAGCAAAACAGTCAGACGACGTTGTTCGCCGTTGGTGATGACTGGCAGGCGATTTATCGCTTCAGCGGTGCGCAAATGTCGCTCACCACCGCTTTCCATGAAAACTTTGGTGAAGGTGATCGCTGCGATTTGGACACGACTTACCGTTTTAACAGTCGTATCGGTGAGGTGGCAAACCGGTTTATTCAGCAGAACCCAGGCCAGCTGAAAAAGCCGCTAAACAGCTTAACCAATGGAGACAAAAAAGCCGTCACGTTATTGGATGAGAGCCATCTTGACGCTTTGCTGGATAAGCTCTCTGGTTATGCCAAACCGGAAGAGCGCATTCTGATCCTGGCGCGTTACCATCACATGAGGCCTGCCAGCCTGGAAAAAGCGGCAACACGCTGGCCGAAGTTGCAAATCGACTTTATGACCATTCATGCCAGCAAAGGGCAACAGGCGGATTACGTCATCATCGTTGGCTTGCAGGAGGGGAGTGATGGTTTTCCGGCTGCGGCGCGGGAGTCGATTATGGAAGAGGCGCTACTGCCACCGGTTGAGGATTTCCCGGACGCTGAAGAACGGCGGTTAATGTACGTGGCGCTGACCCGGGCACGCCATCGGGTATGGGCACTGTTTAACAAAGAGAATCCCTCTCCATTTGTCGAAATACTGAAAAATCTGGATGTGCCGGTGGCGAGAAAACCGTAAGAAACAGGTGGCGTTTGCCACCTGTGCAATATTACTTCAGACGGTCCGCGAGATAACGCTGATAATCGGGGATCAGAATATCGACCGCGTCGTTGAAATGCGGCGACTGGATAATGAAGTCTGCTGTTGCCACGTTGGTGGCGACCGGAATGTTCCATACCGTCGCCAGACGCAGCAAGGCTTTCACGTCAGGGTCGTGCGGCACGGCGTTTAGTGGGTCCCAGAAGAAAATCAATACATCAATTTTCCCTTCTGAGATCAATGCGCCAACCTGCTGGTCACCCCCCATTGGGCCACTCAACATCGCGTTGACGTTCATGCCGGTTGCACGGGAAATCAAGTTACCAGTAGTGCCTGTTGCATACAGTACGTGTTGCTCCAGTAACGGTTGATGCCGTTCCACCCAGCTCATCAGCATTTGTTTGCAGTGATCGTGTGCCACCAGCGCAATATGTTTCCGCGCAGGTAAAGTGCGTGTCGTCAGTTCCATAATGTACATCCGTAGTTAACTTTCCTACAGATTACTGTAAGCACTTATCGCTGCAAGAGAAAGACCGAAAAAGCCTGCGCACAGGCACAAAAATCTCAGGAAGATGGTTGTTTTTCCGCCCATTGCAGAAAAGTATTTCGCGTTTGTGGGTCAGCCAGTTTAAACCAATACTTCAGCCGTTGTTCTGTGAGCACCTGAGACTGCGGTGGAATAGCATCCAGCTCGGAAACACCCGAAAGCAGCGTACTGTCATCTGCCATCATCGTGGCAAATTGCGGTAGTGAAGCGCGTTTCGCGGATTTGTTATAGCGTTCAACCTCGACCTCATAATCAATCGTTTTTGCCGTTGAGGTAATGGCGAGAATATCCAGCTTTACCGGAATCGGCGTCGCATCGCCATCCAACAATTCAAGGCGCGGCGCGGCATCAAAATGGTTAGCTTCCCGCTCATTCTCCAGACGAGGCAGGCGAAAATTGACCTGGTTGATGAGCTGGGTATTAAAACTGACCACCAGCGGTGGGGAGATATACAGCCGTTCTTCACTATTGGAAAGATGAATCGTCTTCTCAACGCGAAACACTAACTGATGCGGTCCGTTATCCAGTTCAATGCTGTCCGCACCGCGCAGCAGAGAGCTGGAAACCTTTTTACCGTCGAGTACCAGAAGATCGACATCGGTTGAAAGCCGCAACGTGGTGGCAAAAACGGATACCGGCAAACATAATGCAATCAAGGTGGTCACGATGCCGGTTTTCATAGGTAGCTCCTGTCAAAAGACCGCCCGAATAATAATGTGTCAAAATTTTTCTTTAATCATACTTACTAACATATAGACATATTTCCCGCTTTTGCTCTCATTCATTCGTATTAGCTGCATGGTTGACATGTCGGCTTTGTCGTACACTTTGTTAAACAGTCTGGAGGAAATAATGAAAGAAACCGATATTGCAGGCATTTTAACGTCCACTCACACCATTGCGCTGGTGGGGGCAAGCGACAAACCCGATCGTCCCAGTTATCGCGTGATGAAATATCTACTCGACCAGGGGTATCACGTCATTCCTGTTTCGCCAAAAGTTGCCGGCAAAACACTGCTGGGCCAGCAGGGGTATGGCACGCTGGCAGACGTTCCGGAAAAAGTCGATATGGTCGATGTTTTCCGGAATTCAGAAGCAGCATGGGGCGTAGCGCAGGAAGCGATCGCCATCGGCGCGAAAACCCTCTGGATGCAACTGGGGGTGATTAATGAGCAAGCGGCAGTACTGGCTCGGGATGCCGGATTAAATGTAGTGATGGATCGCTGCCCGGCTATTGAGATCCCTCGCCTGGGCCTGGCCAAATAAAAAATCCCCGGAAGGCAAAAACCTTCCGGGGATTTGTTCAGGGATTAGTTACGCAGACGCGGGGCCTGGAGTTGTTTGCGGATGGTCTGCGCCAGCTCATCCATGGATGGCTGTTCAGGATGTTCATCCTGCAATTCGCTACTTAGCTGGGCTTCAGCCAGGTAGGTATGAACCGGTAGGCCGTTATCGTCCTCCATCACCACGTGATACCACGGAGCGGCGCGAAGCTCGTCATTCACCGCCAGCTCATCAGGCGACGGTTCAGAGAGCGAATAAACCGGGTCGATATCCACGACCACTCCGAGATAACCTAACAGGGAATGGCGGACCTGCTGGCCGATACCGAATTTGCTGGCAATCATAGTCACCTCCCGGGAAATCTTTACCTTTGATATAAGGGTAAAATTCCACATTTCAAGTTACATGACGCGACAGGCAAACCCTTTCAGATATAGCCCTTCCGGGTAGGTAGCGATCACCGGATGATCGGCTGCCTGACGGAACTGCTCTATAAATTGTACATCACGACCGGCATCAATTGCGGCATCTGCGATGATTTTCTGAAATAAATCGCTGGTCATCAGGCCAGAACAGGAGAAAGTCAGGAGAACTCCGCCTTCATTCAGCAACTGAATCGCCAGCATGTTGATGTCTTTATAGCCACGACACGCGCCCATCAACTGGCTTTTATTCTCAACAAACTTCGGCGGGTCCATCACGATAACGTCAAATTTTTCACCGCGATCGCGATAGGTACGCAGCAATTTAAAGACATCATCACGGACAAACTCAGCCTTGCTCAGATCCAGTTTGTTCAGCTCAACGTTCTGCCGTGCAATATCCAGGGCTTCCTGGGAGGTATCAACGCTGACAACCTGGCTGCAACCGCCCATCAGTGCCGATACGGCGAAACCACCGGTATAGGAGAAACAGTTCAGTACGCGTTTATTTTCAACGTAGCGGCGGGTAGCCAGGCGGCTATCACGCTGATCCAGGTAGTAGCCCGTTTTGTGTCCGTGCTGTATGTCCACCAGCAGCTTCATGCCGTGTTCTTCAATCGGCAGCAGGGCAGGCGGCAACTCGCCGGTGACGGGGCCCTGGGTCAGCTCCATCCCTTCTTTTTTACGTACCGCGACGTCGCTGCGATCGTAAATCGCACATTCCGGGTACAGCGTTTGCAGGGCACTAATTAATGCCGCGCGCTGATATTCTGCCCCAGCACTCAGCAGTTGCAGCACCAGAAAATTACCGAAACGATCGATAGTAATACCCGGCAGGCCATCAGATTCTCCGGCGATTAAACGATAGCTGTTGAGGCCATCTTTTTGCGCCAGCCAGTCACGCCATTTTTGTGCTTGTTGTAAACGTCGGGTAAAAAAAGCAATGTCGATAGATTCATTCGGGTCAAACGTCCAGACGCGCGCCCGGATTTGCGAAGCTGGCGAATAAGCGCCGCGTGCTAACCATTTTCCCTGATGATCAACAATATCGATGGTTTCACCGAGGCTGGCTTTACCTTCCATGCGGGCAACGGCCCCGGAAAAGATCCACGGATGGCGACGAAGTAATGATTTTTCGCGCCCTTTGGCTAACACTAAACGTACACTCATAATTTACTTTTCTGTCGATGCAAAGAAATGGGCGTCATTGTCCGGAGTTTTCCATGGATTTGCAACGCGTCCATTAAGGATAAGGAGAGCAGCAATGTCGAAAGTCTGCATAATTGCCTGGGTTTACGGGCGAGTTCAGGGCGTAGGATTCCGCTACACCACGCAGTACGAAGCGAAAAAACTGGGACTAACCGGGTACGCCAAAAATCTTGACGATGGCAGCGTGGAAGTGGTTGCCTGCGGTGAAGAAGGGCAGGTGGAAAAATTAATGCAGTGGTTAAAAAGTGGCGGCCCGCGTTCAGCGCGTGTGGAACGGGTGCTTAGCGAGCCGCATCATCCCTCCGGGGAGTTAACGGATTTTCGTATCCGTTAAATGCATTTTACCGGTTTAGGCAGGCCAGCAATTTTGGTGGCTTGCTTTGCCGGACCTTTCGGGAACAGTCGGTACAGATAGCGGCTATTGCCTTTCTCTTCGCCAAATTTATTCGCCATCGCTTTTACCAGCATACGAATCGCCGGAGAAGTATTGAATTCCAGATAGAAATCACGCACAAAACGCACCACTTCCCAGTGTTCTGGCGACAGCGCAATCCCTTCGTTCTCTGCAATCACCACCGCCAGTGGCTCACTCCACTGGCTGCTTTCTTTGAGATAGCCTTCGGTATCCGTTTCTATCTCTTTACCTTCGAAGATCAGCATAATTCTTTACTACCTTAATCAGACTGGCGGCAGTGTAACAAAAAACAAAGCCCCGCATAAAGCGAGGCTATGAAAGTGTTAGCGGGTGAGATTAATCGCGGCTGGCGAAGCCCAGAATGCTCAGCAGGCTGACGAAGATGTTGTACAGCGAAACATACAGGCTAACCGTGGCACGAATATAGTTCGTTTCACCGCCATGAATGATGTTGCTGGTTTCAAACAAAATAGCGCCAGAGGAGATCAGAATGAAGACCGCGCTGATCGCCAGATGCAGAGCAGGCAGTTGCAGGAAGATATTAGCAACCATACCAATCAGCACCACCACAATACCCGCCATCAGCATACCGCCAAGGAACGACATATCTTTGCGGGTGGTCAGCACATACGCAGAGCAGCAGAAGAACACTAACGCCGTTCCGCCCAGTGCCATAGCGATTACGTCACCCATTCCGGCAGACAGGTAGGTGTTCAGAATTGGTCCGAGGATATATCCCAGAAAACCGGTAAAGGCGAATGCGGAGATAATCCCGGTCGGCTTATTCGCCGTTTTATAGGTCAGGAACATCAAACCATACATACCCACCAGCGTCAGAATCAGACCCGGAGATGGCAGCATCAGCACCGTACTGGCAGTTGCGGTAATCGCCGAAAAGGCCAGCGTCAGGCTCAGCAGAAAATAGGTATTACGCAGCACCTTATGGGTGCTAAGCAGTGATGTACGGTCATGTGAAGAACTAACAATACGATCCATTGAGTCACTCTCTATGACAGATGTAATTAATTAAGCAGCATAATGATAATGCGTAAGGGCACCCAGAAGTTTTACCCATCTTTACGCATTTGATCTGGAACAGGTTTAACAGCGGATTATCAGGTCATTAAGCAAATATAACGCCCTGAGAATTTCGACAGGCAAAAGAAAAAGGGGTTAGCATTTAGCTAACCCCTTATCTTATTTGGCGGAAGCGCAGAGATTCGAACTCTGGAACCCTTTCGGGTCGCCGGTTTTCAAGACCGGTGCCTTCAACCGCTCGGCCACACTTCCGGAATGACGCGCACTATAAACATCCCGATGCGGCGTGTAAACCCCTAATTTGTTTGTTTGCCTGAAAAACAGCCAAAAGTGCATTGATAGCGTGAAATAACAGCAGATTGATCATTTCATCACCATGAATTCCTTCTCTTTTACTCGTTTGGCAACCGGCTAAACATCCCCACTGCCCGGCAAAAAGAAAAATAGGTCCATTTTTATCGCTAAAAGATAAATCCACACAGTTTGTATTGTTTCGTGCAAAAGTTTCACTACGCTTTATTAACAATACTTTCTGGCGACGTGCGCCAGTGCAGAAGGATGAGCTTTCGTTTTCAGCATCTCACGTGAAGCGATGGTTTGCCTTGCTACAGGGACGTCGCTTGCCGACCATAAGCGCCCGGTGTCCTGCCGGTGTCGCAAGGAGAAGAGACGTGCGATATGAATAACGAGGAAACATTTTACCAGGCCATGCGGCGTCAGGGCGTTACCCGGCGCAGCTTTCTCAAATATTGCAGTCTGGCTGCCACGTCGCTGGGATTAGGCGCGGGAATGGCACCAAAGATTGCCTGGGCGCTGGAGAACAAACCGCGCATTCCGGTGGTATGGATCCACGGTCTGGAATGCACCTGCTGTACCGAATCTTTTATCCGCTCCGCTCACCCGCTGGCAAAGGACGTCATCCTTTCCCTGATTTCCCTCGATTACGACGATACTTTGATGGCTGCCGCCGGAACCCAGGCGGAAGAAGTCTTTGAAGACATCATCACGCAATACAATGGCAAATATATCCTCGCAGTAGAAGGTAATCCGCCGCTGGGCGAGCAGGGGATGTTCTGTATCAGCAGCGGACGACCGTTTATTGAGAAACTCAAACGTGCCGCTGCCGGAGCCAGTGCGATTATCGCCTGGGGAACCTGCGCGTCCTGGGGCTGCGTGCAGGCCGCGCGACCCAATCCGACGCAGGCAACGCCTATCGACAAAGTCATCACCGACAAACCTATTATCAAAGTACCTGGCTGCCCGCCGATCCCGGATGTGATGAGCGCCATCATTACTTACATGGTGACCTTTGATCGCTTGCCAGATGTCGACAGAATGGGCCGTCCGTTGATGTTCTATGGTCAGCGAATCCACGATAAATGCTATCGCCGCGCCCACTTCGACGCCGGAGAGTTCGTCCAGAGTTGGGACGATGACGCTGCCCGCAAAGGTTACTGCCTGTACAAAATGGGCTGCAAAGGGCCTACCACCTATAACGCCTGTTCCTCCACACGCTGGAATGATGGCGTTTCTTTCCCAATCCAGTCTGGTCACGGCTGCCTGGGCTGTGCGGAAAATGGTTTCTGGGATCGCGGTTCGTTCTACAGCCGCGTGGTCGATATTCCGCAAATGGGTACTCATTCCACCGCCGATACCGTCGGCTTAACCGCGCTTGGCGTGGTGGCAGCGGCTGTTGGTGTGCACGCAGTCGCCAGCGCCGTTGACCAGCGCAGACGTCATAACCAGCAACCTACAGAAACCGAACATCAGCCAGGCAATGAGGATAAACAGGCATGAGCACTCAGTACGAAACTCAGGGATACACCATCAATAATGCCGGACGCCGCCTGGTGGTCGACCCGATTACGCGCATTGAAGGCCACATGCGCTGCGAAGTGAATATTAACGATCAGAATGTGATCACCAATGCCGTCTCCTGCGGCACCATGTTTCGCGGGCTGGAGATCATCCTGCAAGGGCGTGACCCGCGCGATGCGTGGGCGTTCGTTGAACGTATCTGCGGCGTCTGTACTGGCGTACACGCCCTGGCTTCGGTTTACGCCATCGAAGATGCCATCGGTATTAAAGTGCCGGACAACGCCAATATCATCCGCAACATTATGCTGGCAACGCTCTGGTGCCACGATCATCTGGTGCACTTCTATCAGCTTGCCGGGATGGATTGGATCGATGTGTTAGATGCGCTGAAAGCCGACCCGCGGAAAACCTCCGAACTGGCGCAAAGCCTCTCCTCATGGCCGAAATCATCCCCTGGCTATTTCTTCGACGTACAAAACCGCCTGAAGAAATTCGTTGAAGGCGGGCAGTTGGGGATCTTCCGCAATGGCTACTGGGGGCACCCGCAGTACAAACTGCCGCCAGAAGCCAACCTGATGGGCTTTGCCCACTATCTCGAAGCTCTCGATTTCCAGCGTGAAATTGTCAAAATCCACGCGGTCTTTGGCGGTAAAAACCCACATCCAAACTGGATTGTCGGCGGGATGCCTTGTGCCATTAACATTGACGAAAGCGGCGCGGTCGGGGCGGTCAATATGGAACGCCTGAACCTGGTGCAGTCAATCATTACCCGTACGGCGGATTTCATTAACAACGTGATGATCCCCGACGCCTTAGCCATCGGTCAGTTCAACAAGCCGTGGAGCGAAATCGGCACTGGCCTTTCGGATAAATGCGTTCTCAGTTACGGCGCGTTCCCGGATATCGCCAACGACTTTGGCGAGAAAAGTCTGCTGATGCCTGGCGGCGCGGTGATTAACGGCGACTTCAACAATGTGCTGCCAGTGGATTTGGTTGATCCGCAGCAGGTGCAGGAGTTTGTCGATCACGCCTGGTATCGTTATCCCAACGATCAGGTCGGGCGTCATCCGTTCGATGGTATTACCGACCCGTGGTACAACCCCGGCGATGTCAAAGGCAGCGATACCAACATTCAGCAGCTGAATGAACAGGAACGCTACTCGTGGATCAAAGCGCCACGCTGGCGCGGTAACGCGATGGAAGTGGGGCCGCTGGCACGCACGTTAATCGCTTATCACAAAGGCGATGCGGCGACCGTTGAGTCGGTCGATCGCATGATGTCGGCGTTGAACCTACCGCTTTCCGGCATCCAGTCAACGTTAGGCCGCATTTTGTGTCGCGCGCACGAAGCGCAGTGGGCCGCAGGCAAGTTGCAATATTTCTTCGACAAGCTGATGACCAATCTCAAAAACGGCAATCTCGCCACCGCCTCCACTGAGAAGTGGGAACCAGCAACCTGGCCGACAGAGTGCCGTGGTGTCGGCTTTACCGAAGCGCCGCGCGGAGCGTTAGGCCACTGGGCCGCCATTCGCGATGGCAAGATTGATCTCTACCAGTGCGTGGTGCCGACCACCTGGAACGCCAGCCCGCGCGATCCTAAAGGGCAAATTGGCGCTTATGAAGCGGCGCTGATGAACACCAAAATGGCGATCCCCGAGCAACCGCTGGAGATCCTGCGTACTCTGCACAGCTTTGATCCGTGCCTCGCCTGTTCAACACACGTGCTGGGCGACGACGGTAGCGAGCTGATCTCCGTGCAGGTGCGTTAACAGCGAAGGAGAATCATCATGCAACAGAAAAGCGACAACGTTGTCAGCCACTATGTCTTTGAAGCGCCAGTGCGTATCTGGCACTGGCTGACGGTGTTATGCATGGCGGTGTTGATGGTCACCGGTTACTTTATCGGCAAGCCGCTACCTTCGGTCAGCGGCGAGGCGACGTATCTGTTCTATATGGGCTACATCAGGTTAATTCACTTCAGCGCCGGGATGATTTTTACCGTGGTTTTGCTGATGCGGATCTACTGGGCTTTTGTTGGCAATCGTTACTCCCGCGAGCTGTTTATCGTGCCGGTATGGCGTAAAAGCTGGTGGCAGGGCGTGTGGTATGAAATCCGCTGGTATCTGTTTCTGGCAAAACGTCCGAGTGCCGATATAGGCCATAACCCCATCGCCCAGACGGCGATGTTCGGCTATTTCCTGATGTCAGTTTTTATGATCATCACCGGCTTTGCGCTGTACAGCGAACACAGCCAGTACGCTATTTTTGCGCCGTTCCGTTATGTGGTGGAATTTTTCTACTGGACGGGCGGCAACTCAATGGACATTCACAGCTGGCATCGGCTGGGGATGTGGCTGATTGGCGCGTTTGTGATCGGTCATGTCTACATGGCGCTGCGTGAAGACATCATGTCCGACGACACGGTGATCTCCACCATGGTTAACGGCTACCGTAGCCACAAATTTGGCAAAATAAGTAACAAGGAGCGTTCATGAGCGAGCAACGCGTGGTGGTAATGGGGCTGGGTAACCTGCTGTGGGCCGATGAAGGCTTCGGCGTGCGGGTGGCGGAACGGCTGTATGCCCATTATCACTGGCCCGAGGATGTGGAGATTGTCGATGGCGGCACCCAAGGACTGAACTTGCTGGGGTATGTCGAAAGCGCCAGTCATCTGTTGATTCTCGATGCCATTGATTACGGGCTGGAACCCGGAACGCTACGAACGTATGCCGGAGAACGCATTCCGGCTTATCTCAGCGCGAAGAAAATGAGCCTGCACCAGAACAGTTTCTCCGAAGTACTGGCGCTGGCAGATATCCGCGGAAATCTGCCAGCACATATTGCCCTCGTCGGCCTGCAACCCGCGATGCTCGACGACTACGGCGGTAGCCTGAGCGAACTGGCTCGGGAGCAACTGCCCGCCGCGGAACAGGCGGCGCTGGCGCAACTGGCTGCGTGGGGAATTGAGCCGCAACCGGCTAATGAATCGCGCTGTCTCAATTATGACTGTCTGTCGATGGAAAACTACGAAGGCGTTCGCTTGCGCCAGTACCGGATGACGCTGGAGGAGCAGGAATGAGCAACGACACGCCATTTGATGCGTTGTGGCAACGTATGCTGGCGCGCGGCTGGACGCCGATCAGTGAATCCCGTCTTGACGACTGGCTTACGCAAGCGCCAGACGGTGTGGTGTTATTAAGCAGTGACCCGAAACGCACGCCAGAGGTCAGCGATAATCCGGTAATGATTGGCGAATTACTGCGCGAGTTTCCTGATTATACATGGCAGGTAGCGATTGCCGACCTTGAGCAGAGCGAAGCCATCGGCGATCGCTTTGGCGTCTTTCGCTTTCCCGCCACATTAGTGTTTACCGGCGGAAACTATCGCGGCGTGCTGAATGGTATTCACCCGTGGGCGGAACTGATAAACCTGATGCGTGGGCTTGTCGAACCACAACAGGAGCGTGCCTCATGAGCGAAACTTTTTTCCATCTGCTGGGGCCAGGAACGCAACCGAACGATGACAGTTTCAGCATGAATCCACTGCCGATCACCTGTCAGGTGAATGATGAACCGAGTATGGCGGCCCTGGAGCAATGTGCTCACAGCCCGCAGGTGATTGCGCTGTTAAACGAGTTACAACATCAACTAAGCGAACGCCAGCCGCCGTTGGGCGAGGTGCTGGCAGTCGATCTGTTAAATCTCAACACCGACGATCGTCACTTTATCAATACGCTTCTCGGGGAAGGGGAAGTGTCAGTGCGCATACAGCAGGCTGACGACAGTGAAATTGAAATACAGGAGGCGATCTTCTGCGGATTATGGCGGGTGCGCAGACGTCGCGGCGACAAGTTGCTGGAGGACAAACTGGAGGCTGGCTGCGCGCCGCTGGCATTGTGGCAGGCGGCAACGCAAAACGTCTTGCCGACAGATTCTCTGTTACCGCCGCCCATTGATGGCCTGATGAATGGCCTACCGTTGGCGCATGAGTTACTGGCGCATGTACGTAACCCCGACGCGCAGCCGCACAGCATTAATCTGACGCAATTACCCATCAGCGAGGCTGATCGGCTTTTTCTCTCACGTCTCTGTGGGCCGGGAAATATTCAGATTCGTACCATTGGCTATGGCGAGAGCTATATCAACGCCACGGGGTTACGCCATGTCTGGCATTTACGCTGTACGGACACCTTAAAAGGCCCGTTACTGGAAAGTTATGAAATCTGCCCAATACCGGAAGTGGTGCTGGCAGCGCCAGAAGATTTGGTCGACTCTGCGCAGCGGCTTAGCGAGGTATGTCAGTGGCTGGCGGAAGGTGCACCGACGTAAAAAGACGGTAAGTATCGCTTTCAGTCTTATGAATATCGCAATCGGCGAATACCTCTGGTCGTAGAGTTTCAGGATAAAGAGGGAGATCTACCATTATCGGGTTATTTTTCTCTCTTCGCCTACAGGAGTGCGCATGTGGGATGTCATTGATTTATCGCGCTGGCAGTTTGCACTGACCGCGCTGTATCACTTTTTATTTGTACCCCTTACCCTGGGGCTGATTTTTTTGCTGGCTATCATGGAAACCATTTACGTGGTCACCGGCAAAACAATCTACCGCGATATGACGCGCTTCTGGGGTAAGCTCTTTGGTATCAACTTTGCTCTTGGCGTGGCTACCGGCCTGACCATGGAGTTTCAGTTTGGTACTAACTGGTCATTCTATTCCAACTATGTGGGCGATATTTTTGGCGCACCGCTGGCAATGGAAGCATTAATGGCCTTCTTCCTCGAATCCACCTTTGTCGGGCTGTTCTTCTTCGGCTGGCAGCGGCTGAATAAATACCAGCACCTGCTGGTGACGTGGCTGGTGGCGTTCGGTTCAAATCTCTCTGCATTGTGGATATTGAATGCCAACGGTTGGATGCAATACCCGACCGGTGCGCATTTTGATATCGACACCCTGCGTATGGAGATGACCAGTTTCAGCGAGTTGGTCTTTAACCCGGTCAGCCAGGTGAAATTTGTGCACACCGTAATGGCGGGATACGTGACCGGGGCCATGTTTATTATGGCGATCAGCGCCTGGTATTTACTGCGCGGACGGGAGCGCGATGTCGCATTACGCTCGTTTGCCATCGGTTCCGTCTTCGGTACTCTGGCGATTATCGGTACGCTGCAACTCGGAGACAGTTCTGCGTATGAAGTCGCGCAAGTACAACCGGTAAAACTGGCGGCGATGGAAGGGGAGTGGCAAACGGAACCTGCACCTGCACCGTTCCATGTGGTTGCCTGGCCGGAACAGGATCAAGAGCGTAACGCCTTTGCTATCAAAATTCCCGCGCTGCTAGGGATCCTCGCCACTCACTCATTAGATAAACCCGTGCCGGGTCTGAAGAATTTGATGGCTGAAACCTACCCACGCTTGCAACGCGGACGTATGGCCTGGCTGTTAATGCAGGAAATATCGCAAGGCAATCGTGAGCCGCATGTGTTGCAGGCATTCCGGGAGCTGGAAGGCGACCTGGGTTACGGCATGTTGCTCTCCCGCTATGCGCCGGATATGAACCATGTCACAGCTGCACAGTACCAGGCGGCGATGCGTGGCGCGATACCTCAGGTTGCGCCGGTATTCTGGAGTTTCCGCATCATGGTGGGCTGTGGTTCTCTGCTGCTACTGGTGATGCTGATTGCGCTTGTCCAGACGCTGCGTGGCAAAATCGACCAGCATCGCTGGGTGCTGAAAATGGCGCTCTGGAGTTTGCCGCTTCCGTGGATTGCGATTGAAGCCGGATGGTTTATGACCGAGTTTGGTCGTCAGCCGTGGGCGATACAGGATATCTTACCGACATACTCCGCACACTCCGCCTTAACCACAGGACAACTGGCTTTCTCACTGATCATGATCGTAGGGCTTTACACCCTGTTCTTAATCGCCGAAGTCTACCTGATGCAGAAATATGCCCGTCTGGGGCCGAGCGCGATGCAGAGTGAACAACCGACGCAGCAACAGGGGTAAAGGAGAAAATCATGTTTGATTATGAAACATTGCGCTTCATCTGGTGGCTGCTGATTGGCGTGATCCTGGTGGTCTTTATGATCTCCGACGGATTTGACATGGGGATTGGCTGTTTGCTGCCGCTGGTGGCGCGTGATGATGATGAACGCCGGATAGTGATTAATAGCGTTGGCGCGCACTGGGAAGGCAATCAGGTCTGGTTGATCCTCGCAGGTGGGGCATTATTTGCCGCCTGGCCCAGAGTGTATGCAGCGGCGTTTTCCGGCTTTTATGTGGCGATGATTCTGGTGCTGTGCTCGCTGTTCTTCCGCCCGCTGGCCTTTGATTATCGCGGAAAAATCGCCGATGCACGCTGGCGTAAAATGTGGGATGCCGGACTGGTCATCGGCAGTCTGGTGCCGCCGGTAGTCTTCGGTATTGCATTCGGCAACTTGCTGCTCGGTGTGCCGTTTGCCTTCACACCGCAATTACGCGTGGAATATCTCGGCAGCTTCTGGCAACTGCTGACGCCATTCCCTTTATTGTGTGGATTGCTCAGTCTTGGGATGGTGATTTTGCAAGGTGGCGTCTGGTTACAACTGAAAACTGTTGGTGTGATTCATCTGCGTTCACAGCTGGCGACTAAACGGGCTGCACTGTTGGTGATGCTGTGCTTTTTGCTGGCGGGTTACTGGCTGTGGGTCGGTATTGATGGCTTTGTACTGCTCGCCCAGGATGCTAACGGTCCTTCCAATCCGTTAATGAAACTGGTGGCAGTGCTACCTGGTGCCTGGATGAATAATTTTGTCGAATCGCCCGTTTTGTGGATCTTCCCGCTGCTGGGGTTCTTCTGCCCATTGCTGACGGTGATGGCGATTTATCGTGGTCGCCCGGGTTGGGGATTTTTGATGGCATCATTGATGCAATTTGGCGTGATTTTCACGGCAGGCATCACGCTGTTCCCCTTTGTCATGCCGTCAAGCGTGAGTCCAATCTCCAGCCTGACGTTGTGGGACAGCACTTCCAGTCAGCTGACGCTGAGCATTATGTTGGTAATCGTGCTGATATTTTTGCCTATTGTGTTGCTCTACACTCTCTGGAGCTACTACAAAATGTGGGGACGCATGACGACAGAAACTCTCCGCCGTAACGAAAACGAGCTGTACTAAGGAGCAGGAACAATGTGGTATTTACTTTGGTTCGTCGGCATTTTGTTGATGTGTTCGCTCTCCACCCTTGTGTTGGTATGGCTGGACCCGCGTCTGAAAAGTTAACGAACGTAAGCCTGATGTGGCGCATTAGCATCGCATCAGGCAATCAATAATGTCAGATATGAAAAGCGGAAACATATCGATGAAAGCGATCTTAATCCCATTCTTATCTCTTCTGATTCCGTTCACCCCGCAATCTGCATTCGCTCAGAGTGAGCCGGAGCTGAAGCTGGAAAGTGTGGTGATTGTCAGTCGTCATGGTGTGCGTGCTCCAACCAAGGCCACGCAACTGATGCAGGATGTCACCCCAGACGCATGGCCAACCTGGCCGGTAAAACTGGGTTGGCTGACACCGCGCGGTGGTGAGCTAATCGCTTATCTTGGACATTACCAACGCCAGCGTCTGGTGGCTGACGGATTGCTGGCGAAAAAGGGCTGCCCGCAGCCTGGTCAGGTCGCGATTATTGCTGATGTCGACGAGCGTACCCGTAAAACAGGCGAAGCCTTCGCCGCCGGGCTGGCACCTGACTGTGCAATAACCGTACATACCCAGGCAGATACGTCCAGTCCCGATCCGTTATTTAATCCTCTAAAAACTGGCGTTTGCCAACTGGATAATGCGAACGTGACTGACGCGATCCTCAGCAGGGCAGGAGGGTCAATTGCTGACTTTACCGGGCATCGGCAAACGGCGTTTCGCGAACTGGAACGGGTGCTTAATTTTCCGCAATCAAACTTGTGCCTTAACCGTGAGAAACAGGACGAAAGCTGTTCATTAACGCAGGCATTACCATCGGAACTCAAGGTGAGCGTCGACAATGTCTCATTAACCGGTGCGGTAAGCCTAGCGTCAATGCTGACGGAGATATTTCTCCTGCAACAGGCACAAGGAATGCCGGAGCCGGGGTGGGGAAGGATCACTGATTCACACCAGTGGAACACCTTGCTAAGTTTGCATAACGCGCAATTTTATTTACTACAACGCACGCCAGAGGTTGCCCGCAGTCGCGCCACCCCGTTATTGGATTTGATCATGGCAGCGTTGACGCCCCATCCACCGCAAAAACAGGCGTATGGTGTGACATTACCCACTTCAGTGCTGTTTATCGCCGGACACGATACTAATCTGGCA
Organism: Escherichia sp. WS3063; assembly: GCF_046486595.1. NCBI lineage: Bacteria > Pseudomonadati > Pseudomonadota > Gammaproteobacteria > Enterobacterales > Enterobacteriaceae > Escherichia > Escherichia sp. WS3063. The sequence goes on along the minus strand of NZ_JBJQKY010000005.1, from coordinate 155,625 downwards.
AATCTCGGCGGCGCACTGGAGCTCAACTGGACGCTTCCTGGTCAGCCGGATAACACGCCGCCAGGAGGTGAACTGGTGTTTGAACGCTGGCGTCGGCTTGGCGATAACAGCCAGTGGATTCAGGTTTCGCTGGTCTTTCAGACTTTACAGCAGATGCGTGATAAAACGCCGCTATCATTAAATACGCCGCCCGGAGAGGTGAAACTGACCCTGGCAGGATGTGAAGAGCGAAACGCGCAGGGCATGTGTTCGTTGGCCGGTTTTACGCAAATCGTGAATGAAGCACGCATACCGGCGTGCGCTCTCCATCAAGACAAATAAACATTTGCCGCTGTTGGTCCTCGCAGGCCATTTACGCGGCAAAATTCCACGCGTAATCCTGGTATAAGCACTTCTGCGTCGCGGGGAGTGAATGCGGAAATATGGACCTGGACTTCTTTACGACCGTCGGAGGGGATAATGAATCCTTTGCCGCTTTTGCGATCAAAGGTTTTGACAATTCCTGTCATTTTACGGGACAAACAAATTCCTTACTGAAAATACTGCGCTGCACTATACGGGGTTAATAAAATAAAGCCAGCGATATTTAAGACCGCCGGACGGCTAAAATAAAATTTGCTTAATCTCAATTATCATGCGTTAATAGCTGCGTCGGTTTGAAAGACAGACAGCATACAAAGTAGTTTACTAAAGCAGTTCTCATTATCAGGCATTATCCCCTTCTTTTGAGTCTCTCTCCTGAACACTAAGTAGTTTCTGTATTAAAGCCCTGTTTGCCGAAAGGCCCAAAATGAAGGAAGTAAAATATGTCTAATAAAATGACTGGTTTAGTAAAATGGTTTAACGCAGATAAAGGTTTTGGCTTTATCACTCCTGATGATGGCAGCAAAGACGTTTTCGTCCATTTCACCGCCATCCAGAGCAATGAATTCCGCACGCTGAACGAAAATCAGAAAGTTGAATTTTCTATTGAGCAGGGGCAACGTGGCCCCGCGGCAGCGAACGTTGTTACGCTCTAAGGTTGCCGTTATTACTCAACATCTCCATTTCCGCTGTCCATGTTGTCATGGTTCACAGTACCGCACATCGGCATTCGATGTGACGGAGCGAAACCCTTTGGGCGCTAAGTGTATTTTTTGTAAATCGACGATGATCACCTTTGATAACGTCGCGCTGCAAATACGCACTGACCATGCGCCGCTGGATTTCACAAAATAATATCAGGCTCCCTCGTGGAGCCTTTTTTATATCTGCCTTATTTTTCTTCAACGCTGTATGTATAGTAAGCGATAACCTGTTGATTATTGAATCTTTCGGGGAGATGGCTTATAACATTTCTTACCTGACCAGGGTACCGGGAACCAACACCTTACTGGCGTGTTGCTGTCTTTCAAGACCAGACGAGGTTAACAGTGAATATTGAAGAGTTAAAAAAACAAGCCGAAACGGAAATCGCCGACTTTATCGCGCAAAAAATCGCCGAGCTGAACAAGAATACAGGGAAAGAAGTCTCTGAAATTCGCTTCACCGCACGGGAAAAAATGACCGGGCTTGAAAGTTATGATGTCAAAATCAAAATAATGTGATTTTGTGAACATCACCCCGTGCGAGGTGATGTTCCGCTTGTTGCTAATTTAGTGACCAATCATTGGCGCTTGTGGAATTATGCGTCGGTACAATTCCTGCGGTACCGGGCTTTGCCATACTCCCGCATACATTGCGTAACCAATCACCGCAAACATAATCCCCAGAACCAGTAGTGTCATTAACCAGCCAGACAACGCAAAAGCTTTTTTATTTGCCGCAGGTTTTTGCAGTGAAAAGGTCAATGTTGAGGCTACCGGACATGACTCTACGCAAGTCATACAGCCGGTACATTCCACTGTTCGTACCTGAATTAATTTATCGACCGGGATCCGCGATGGGCAATTTTTTGCGCATTTGCCACAGTCGATACAACTTTCGGCATTGCGACGAATCTTAAACGGTGATAATAGCGAAACCACGCCCATCAGCGCGCCATATGGGCAAAGATAACGACACCAGGCATGGCGAATAAACAGGCTGGCAATCAGCAAAACGGTCACGCTGATTAATGTCGCGGTCCCCATATGACGAAAGAAATCGAGCATTTTAACGTCCATCACCACGCTGTAGGGCGACAACATAAAATAGTGAATCGCCTGAGCGGGCATCAATAACGCGATATAGAGAAAAAAACTCAACAGCAAATACTTCACGCCGCGCAGAGGAATATCCAACCAGCGGGGAAGGACAAATTGCCGACCAAACAGTTTGTTACCGAGATCGCCGATTAATTCAGAAAGCGTACCAACCGGGCATAACCATGAACAAAAGGCCTTTTTGAGTAATAGACTGATGACGATAAAAGCGACCAATAACAGCATCGCGGCGGCGTGGACGGACGGTAACTGGCCTGTTGCAAGGCTATATTTCAGATTCATCAGACCGGCAATCGGTAGCCAGCCTTCGATGCCTCCTGGCCTGGCGACAAATGTCGTACTACCTGCCGTTTCGTAATAGCGCACCCAATACCAGAACGTGATGGCAATATAAATATTCATTGCCAACAGTAATAATTGCGTCGCTTTACGCCAGGTCGTGGCATTGCGCCAGTCATTCCACGGTAATTTGCCGCCCGTCGTGCCTGGCCGCCGCTGCCAGCGGGTTCTTTTTTTCTCTGCCATGATTTTGCCAGTCCGTTAAGTTGCATACCAAATGCCACTATTCTAGTTGTTCTTAACTGGCTGATATTGATTCAAATCGCGTTCAGGTCTTTCTTATTAACCATGCTTCCAGAGCGGCAACACTGCGTGTAATTTCTTCGTGTGGAAGGGGGGCAGATAATGGCTGCTGCTCCAGTTGTGCGCAAAGCTGGCTGGCGCTACGCATTCCCAGACTCGAGCAACTGCTTTTTAGCTGATGTGCGGCACGCTTTATTTTTTCGCTGTTCTGGCTGGTGCGGGCAATGTCGATTTCATCGAGAAGCGGCAGGGCATGTTGTTTAAATAATATCAGCCATTCGTGGATCTTCTCCGTCCCCATCAACTGAGCATCTTCATTGAGTTGCGATACATCCAGCGGTTGATCGTTATTGACTTGCAGTTGAAGATAGTGCGCCAGTAACTGACCGAGCACTTCACGCGGCACCGGTTTAGGGATAATCCCGCGAAATAATGAACTGGTACGCTGGCGCAACGTTTCGTCGATGACATGAGCGCTAAAGCCAATCAAAACCAGCGACGGATATTGCTGTGCCAGTTGCCGGGCAAGCGTAATGCCGTCGATATCGGGCAGATCAAAATCCACCAGTGCGGCAGCAAACGGTTCGCTATTTTGCAACGTCTCTATCGCGTGCGCGGCATTTCCTACCGCAACGACCTGCGCCCCACTGCTGTTCAACATCTCAACGGTAATCCGCTGGGTTAGCGGGTTATCTTCAATTAACAGCAAACGTAAACCGTCCAGACGCACCGCCTGATTGACTGTTTTTGGCACGGGAGCAGTGGCAACACGTAACGGCAAGCGTAAACAAAAACAGCTTCCAACTTCCGGCGTGCTGGTGGCGCTCAGTTCGCCGCCCATCGCCTGGGCCAGACGGCTACTGATAGTCAGCCCCAGCCCGGTGCCGCCGCGTTTGCCGCTTACCTGCACAAATGGCTGGAAGATTTCTGCCAGTTTCGCGGGATCAATACCGCAGCCGCTGTCTTCCACTTCGACCAGCCATTGCTCGCCATCAGTGCGGCTACGTAAAACGATCTGCCCTTCGTCAGTAAAACGCAGGGCGTTGCTCAACAGGTTGGTAATGACCTGACGAATACGCCGCGGATCGCCCATTAACGCAGTCGGTACATCGTCGGCAATTGCTGTTGCCAGGTGAATCGGGCGACCTTTCACCCTTCCGCTCATTAATTGCAGGGTACTTTCCAGCAGCGGGCGCGGTTCAAAGGGTTCATCGCTGACCGAAACATTCTTGCCGCCTGCTTCGATAGCCGAATAATCGAGAATATCGTTGAGGATGGTCAGCAACGATTCACCAGAGTCGGTAATTGCCCGCAAATCATCACGCTGGGCGTTAAGTGTGGGATTATCTGCCAGTAGCTGTGCGGTGCCGAGAATACCGTACAGCGGTGTGCGGATCTCATGGCTCATCGCCGCCAGAAACGCCGATTTTGCCTGGCTGGCTTTTTCTGCTTCCGCCCGTGCCTGTCGGTGTTCTATCACCAGTTCCTGCAATTCAGCTGTACGCGCTTTGACCTGCGCCGCCAGCTGTTCGCGGTGGCGATTCAGTGCATGAACACTGCTGCGAAACGCATCCATCAGCCGCCCGATGGTGTCCAGCTCCCGTACGCCAGCGGTTTCCGGGAAAGGGGAGTCAATATCACCGTCCAGCAGCCGTTGCAGCGCCTGCGTTTGTTCGGCAAGTGGACGCGTGACTGAGCGATAAACCACGCGCCAGAGGATCAGAATCAGTGCGCAAAGTGAAACCATCCCCAGCAATAACAGGCTGTATTGCCCGCGTGCACTGGCTTTTTCCAGATGCGCCAGTCCGTGCTGATTACGCAGCTCAATGGTGTCGACCAGCTGACTGACTTCGCTACTAAACTGCGCGAACTGGGCGATGTTATTTTGGGCGAGAGTTTGCAGGCGATTGCTGATTTCACTGTCCTGCTGATACAGCGCCAGCAAATCGCTATATTGGCTAACGGTAGTTAACGTTGTTGCGACCTGAGCACGAACTCCCGGATCTTCAATGCGTATTTGCCGACGTTGCAGAATTTTCACCGCATTATTGAGCTGGTGTTCCAGCGTTGCTGCATTTTTCTGGATCTGCTCCAGCCCCAGATTCATCACCATTTGCTGCACCCGCAGGGCGCTAAGGCGCAGTTCATTCATCTGGTTAACATACTCAAGATCGATATCAATCAGCCGATCGAGTGCACTTTCTGCGGCCTGACGCTGATGTTGTTCGATCAAATCGTAAATCCCGGCCTGGGTCGCTCCGGCGGAAGTTGCCGCATTATTCGCCTGACCTTGCGCCAGGCGTGCGATTTCATCGGCGGCGGCGACTATCTGCTGACTGAGTCGCTGTTGTTGCTGGCGCAGTTGCAAACGCTGCCCCACCAGTTCCCCTTGCTGACGTAACGAACGGGAGATCTCCTGCTCCTGTTGTTCAATAGCGGTGGTATCAAAACCTTGTTCCCGTAACGCTTGCAGCAACGCATTAATCTTCAGGCTTTGTGCGGTGAGCATTCGCCCCTGCGCCTGCCACATCTTTTCGTTATCGGCACTGGTCAGGTTCTGCGCGGCGAAAAGTTCCCAGGCGCTGGCTTCGCTCAACTGGCGCGCCATATTCATGGTAGGAATCAATGCCTGAGTGTTGTCTTTTTCCACCTGGCTGATAAAGCGCAGGTTGTACCATCCCACCAGGGTACTGGTCAGGGTTAACAGCGCCATCAGGGCAAAGCCCATCCAGAGTCTTCGGGTCAGGGTTAAATTCACGGTCGGTGCACTTAAGGTGAAAAAGGTTGAGTCGCAAAGCGGAATGCATCTAGCATAAAGCCTTATTATTGATGAGGCTATCATGCGCGTACTGCTATTGTTACTTCTTTCCCTTTTCATGTTATCGGCATTTTCGGCTGATAACCTGTTGCGCTGGCATGATGCGCAGCATTTCTCGGTGCAAGCCTCTACGCCGCTTAAAGCCAAACGCGCATGGAAACTGTGCGCGCTTTATCCCAGCCTGAAAGATTCATACTGGTTATCGTTGAACTATGGTATGCAGGAGGCTGCTCGCCGCTACGGTGTGGATTTAAAAGTGCTGGAGGCAGGCGGCTACAGCCAGTTGGCTACGCAGCAAGCACAAATCGACCAGTGTAAACAGTGGGGCGCAGAGGCCATTTTGCTCGGTAGTAGCACGACGTCATTTCCCGATCTGCAAAAGCAGGTAGCAAATCTGCCGGTGATCGAACTGGTGAATGCTATTGATGCTCCCCACGTGAAAAGCCGCGTTGGTGTGCCCTGGTTTCAGATGGGCTATCAACCAGGGCGATATCTGGTGCAATGGGCGCACGGTAAACCACTGAACGTGCTGTTGATGCCCGGCCCCGATAACGCCGGGGGCAGTAAGGAGATGGTAGAGGGTTTTCGCGCAGCCATTGCCGGAAGTCCGGTACGTATTGTTGATATTGCGCTCGGTGATAACGATATTGAAATCCAGCGTAACCTGTTGCAGGAGATGCTGGAGCGCCATCCAGAAATCGACGTCGTTGCCGGAACGGCCATTGCGGCAGAGGCGGCAATGGGGGAAGGGCGTAACCTGAAAACACCGCTTACCGTGGTGTCGTTTTATCTTTCACATCAGGTGTATCGCGGGCTGAAGCGGGGAAGAGTGATTATGGCTGCCAGCGATCAAATGGTCTGGCAGGGGGAACTGGCGGTTGAGCAGGCCATCAGGCAATTACAGGGGCAATCGGTGTCTGATAATGTCAGCCCACCGATTTTAGTTCTGACGCCGAAAAATGCCGACCGCGAACATATCCGCCGCTCGCTGTCACCGGGGGGATTTCGTCCGGTCTATTATTATCAGCACACATCAGCGGCTAAGAAATAACCTTCGCCATGTTGCGTCACCAGTAAATCCGCGCTGAGTTTATGGCGTAAACGACGAATTAACACATCGACGGTGCGCAGGTCAGGGTTTTCCACCCGACGCGCAGAAAGCATACGCAGCAGACGTTCACGGCTGAGAATTTCGCCCGGATTAGTCACAAATGCCACCAACATTTCATACTCTGCGCGGGTCAGTTTAATTGGCTCGCCATCTCTCTCCAGCGTATGGCGCGACACATTCAGGCAATAACCCGCAAAGCGATAGCAGTTGTCCTGAGTGAGCGGTTGCGCCTGTCGCGCGAGGTCGATTCGCCAGAGCAGATTTTTCACCCGTACTACCAGTTCGCGCAGTTCCAGCGGTTTGGTGACGTAATCGTCTGCGCCCATTTCCAGTCCAACAATACGGTCAATCCGATCGCTGCGTCCGGTAACCAGAATAATCCCCACCGTTGAGCGTTCTCGCAGGGCGCGGGTTAACATCAGGCCATTTTCATCGGGCAAATTGATATCCAGCAGAATTAAATCCACCGACTGATTCTGCATAATTTCCCGCAGCCCGGCACCGCTCGCCGTAACGGAAACGGTATACCCCTCCTGAGTGAAGTAGGATTGTAATCGCGCCTGGGTAACCGGCTCATCTTCAACAATAACAATGTGATGTGGCATCAGAGGGTTTTACTCATTCTGTTCATATCTGTTCATATTCTGCCGTAAGCCGTTCATCCTGACCAGTGCCGCTGTTCATATTTACTCATTAAGATCGCTTCACTAAACCATAATTTTACAGGGGCTATTATGCGGAAACTCTGGAACGCGCTACGCCGACCCAGTGCTCGTTGGTCGGTACTGGCGCTGGTCGCTATTGGGATTGTGATTGGCATTGCGCTGATTGTATTGCCACACGTTGGGATCAAAGTCACCAGCACAACCGAATTTTGTGTCAGTTGCCACAGTATGCAACCGGTGTATGAAGAATATAAACAGTCGGTGCATTTCCAGAACGCCTCCGGCGTGCGAGCTGAATGCCATGACTGTCATATCCCGCCGGATATTCCAGGCATGGTGAAGCGCAAACTGGAAGCGAGCAACGACATTTACCAGACCTTTATTGCCCACTCCATTGATACACCAGAGAAATTTGAAGCCAAACGCGCGGAACTTGCCGAGCGTGAATGGGCGCGAATGAAAGAAAACAACTCGGCAACCTGCCGCTCCTGCCATAACTACGATGCGATGGACCATGCGAAGCAGCATCCTGAAGCGGCGCGTCAGATGAAGGTGGCAGCGAAAGATAATCAATCCTGCATCGACTGTCATAAAGGTATTGCCCACCAGTTACCGGATATGAGTAGTGGCTTCCGTAAGCAGTTCGATGAGCTGCGCGCCAGTGCTAATGACAGTGGTGACACGCTGTACTCCATTGATATTAAGCCGATTTATGCGGCGAAAGGCGATAAAGAAGCGTCTGGTTCTCTGCTGCCTGCTTCGGAAGTGAAAGTCCTTAAACGTGACGGCGACTGGCTGCAAATTGAAATCACTGGCTGGACGGAAAGTGCAGGACGTCAGCGTGTACTCACCCAATTCCCAGGTAAACGCATCTTTGTTGCCTCGATTCGTGGTGATGTGCAGCAGCAGGTGAAAACGCTGGAGAAAACCACCGTTGCCGACACCAATACCGAGTGGAGCAAGTTGCAAGCCACTGCGTGGATGAAGAAAGGCGACATGGTAAACGATATCAAACCGATCTGGGCTTATGCGGATTCGCTGTACAACGGCACCTGTAATCAGTGCCACGGCGCACCGGAAATATCCCACTTTGACGCTAACGGTTGGATCGGCACGCTCAACGGCATGATTGGCTTTACCAGCCTCGATAAACGTGAAGAACGCACCTTGTTGAAATATCTGCAAATGAATGCGTCTGACACCGCAGGTAAGGCTCACGGCGATAAGAAGGAAGAAAAATAATGAACAATAACGATCTCTTTCAGGCATCACGTCGGCGTTTTCTGGCACAACTCGGCGGCTTAACCGTCGCCGGGATGCTGGGGCCGTCATTGTTAACGCCGCGCCGTGCGACTGCGGCGCAAGCGGCGACTGAGGCTGTCATCTCGAAAGAGGGCATTCTTACCGGGTCGCACTGGGGGGCTATCCGCGCGACGGTGAAGGATGGTCGCTTTGTGGCGGCAAAACCGTTCGAACTGGATAAATATCCGTCGAAAATGATCGCCGGATTGCCGGATCACGTACACAACGCGGCGCGTATTCGTTATCCGATGGTACGCGTGGACTGGCTACGTAAGCGCCATCTGAGCAACACTTCCCAGCGCGGTGATAACCGTTTTGTGCGCGTGAGCTGGGATGAAGCCCTCGACATGTTCTATGAAGAACTGGAACGCGTACAGAAAACTCACGGGCCGAGTGCCTTGCTGACCGCCAGTGGTTGGCAATCGACGGGGATGTTCCATAACGCTTCGGGGATGCTGGCGAAAGCTATTGCCTTGCATGGTAATAGCGTTGGTACGGGCGGAGATTACTCTACCGGTGCTGCGCAGGTGATCCTGCCGCGCGTGGTTGGCTCAATGGAAGTGTATGAACAGCAAACCTCCTGGCCGCTGGTATTGCAGAACAGCAAAACCATTGTGCTGTGGGGCTCTGATTTGATGAAAAACCAGCAAGCGAACTGGTGGTGCCCGGATCACGATGTTTATGAATATTACGAGCAGCTAAAAGCGAAAGTCGCCGCCGGTGAAATTGAGGTCATCAGCATCGATCCTGTTGTCACATCCACCCATGAATATCTGGGGCGCGAGCATGTGAAGCACATTGCGGTTAACCCGCAAACTGACGTGCCGCTGCAACTGGCGCTGGCGTATACGCTGTACAGTGAAAACCTGTACGACAAAAACTTCCTCGCTAACTACTGTGTAGGTTTTGAGCAGTTCCTGCCGTATCTGCTGGGTGAGAAAGACGGTCAGCCGAAAGATGCCGCATGGGCTGAAAAACTGACCGGCATTGATGCCGAAACCATTCGTGGGCTGGCGCGGCAGATGGCGGCGAACAGAACGCAGATTATTGCTGGTTGGTGCGTACAGCGTATGCAGCACGGTGAACAGTGGGCGTGGATGATTGTGGTTCTGGCGGCGATGTTGGGGCAAATTGGCCTGCCGGGTGGTGGCTTCGGTTTTGGCTGGCACTATAACGGCGCAGGCACGCCGGGGCGTAAAGGCGTTATTCTGAGTGGTTTCTCCGGTTCTACGTCGATTCCACCTGTTCACGACAACAGCGACTACCAAGGCTATAGCAGCACTATTCCGATTGCCCGTTTTGTCGATGCGATCCTCGAACCGGGAAAAGTGATCAACTGGAATGGTAAATCGGTAAAACTGCCACCGCTGAAAATGTGTATTTTTGCCGGAACTAACCCGTTCCATCGTCATCAGCAGATTAACCGTATTATCGAAGGCTGGCGCAAGCTGGAAACGGTTATCGCCATAGATAACCAGTGGACCTCAACCTGCCGCTTTGCCGATATCGTACTGCCTGCGACCACGCAGTTTGAGCGTAACGATCTCGACCAGTACGGTAACCACTCTAACCGTGGCATTATCGCCATGAAACAGGTCGTGCCGCCGCAGTTTGAGGCGCGCAACGACTTTGATATTTTCCGCGAGCTGTGCCGTCGCTTTAATCGCGAAGAAGCCTTTACCGAAGGGCTGGACGAAATGGGCTGGCTGAAACGCATCTGGCAGGAAGGTGTACAACAGGGCAAAGGACGCGGCGTTCATCTGCCAGCGTTTGATGACTTCTGGAATAACAAAGAGTACGTCGAGTTTGACCATCCGCAGATGTTTGTTCGCCACCAGGCATTCCGCGAAGATCCGGATCTCGAACCGCTGGGCACGCCGAGTGGCCTGATTGAGATCTACTCGAAAACCATCGCCGATATGAACTACGACGATTGTCAGGGGCATCCGATGTGGTTTGAGAAAATCGAACGCTCCCACGGCGGGCCCGGCTCGCAGAAGTATCCGTTGCATCTGCAATCTGTGCATCCGGATTTCCGACTTCACTCGCAGTTATGTGAGTCGGAAACTCTGCGTCAGCAATATACGGTAGCGGGCAAAGAGCCAGTGTTCATTAACCCGCAGGATGCCAGCGCGCGCGGTATTCGTAACGGTGATGTGGTACGCGTCTTTAACGCTCGCGGTCAGGTGTTGGCTGGGGCAGTGGTTTCTGACCGCTATGCACCCGGCGTGGCACGAATTCATGAAGGGGCATGGTACGATCCAGATAAAGGCGGCGAGCCTGGTGCGCTGTGCAAATACGGTAATCCCAACGTGTTGACCATTGACATCGGTACTTCGCAGTTGGCGCAGGCGACCAGTGCGCACACTACGCTGGTGGAAATTGAGAAGTACAACGGAACAGTGGAGCAGGTAACGGCGTTTAACGGCCCCGTGGAGATGGTGGCGCAGTGTGAATATGTTCCCGCGTCGCAGGTGAAATCATGACCACGCTGACAGCACAACAGATTGCCTGTGTTTACGCCTGGCTGGCGCAGTTGTTCTCCCGTGAACTGGACGATGAACAACTGACGCAGATCGCCAGTGCGCAGATGGCTGAATGGTTTTCTTTGCTGAAAAGTGAACCGCCGCTCACAGCGGCGGTGAACAAGCTGGAAACTAAAATTGCCGCTCTGACAGTGCGTGACGACGCTCGTCTGGAACTGGCCGCTGACTTTTGCGGCCTGTTTCTGATGACCGACAAACAAGCGGCGCTGCCTTATGCATCGGCCTACAAACAGGACGAGCAAGAGATTAAACGCTTGTTAGTTGAGGCAGGGATGGAAACCAGCGGCAATTTCAACGAACCGGCAGATCATCTGGCGATCTATCTCGAATTGCTCAGCCATCTGCATTTTTCGCTGGGAGAGGGGAGCGTTCCTGCGCGAAGAATCGACAGTTTGCGGCAAAAAACACTGACGGCGCTGCGGGAATGGTTACCAGAGTTTGCTGCGCGTTGTCGTCAGTATGATAGCTTTGGTTTTTACGCGGCACTAAGCCAGTTATTGCTGGTGTTAGTGGAGTGCGACCACCAAAACAGATAACGTCGTTTGTTGGCCTGATAAGACGCGTTTAGCGTCGCATCAGGCATTAGGGCACCGCCGCCGGACGCGGCGTGAACGCCTTAACCGGCCCACAGGAAAAGTACTCTTTGTGGACCGGTTAAGATGCGTCATCACATCCGGCAAACACACATCATGGATGAGCTACAAACCGGGAAAGCCGCTGGCGCAGCAGGCGGTTTTCCTGCTTCAGGTGCGCAATATCATCCATTAACGTCAGCGCCACCGCGATCCCCGGCCAGTCCAGAGCCAGTTCATGACGCAGGCGTACCGCACGTTGCACCACAATGGCGGCATGGTCGTCAAATACCCAGGTTGTTTCCTGGATCTCACGCGGTTCAACCACCCCCAAACCGACAATTTCATTCAACTCCTCTTCAGAGATGCCGGTATGCAGGCAAAATTCGGTAATAGTAAAAGTCACCGTAACATTAGCCATTATGCTTTCCCCCAATCTTTACGTGGTTCAAAAGACGACTGGGCGTCTGCCAGTTGCTGCCACAGCGCGGCAGTGTTTTCATCCGGTTTCGGCGGCATCACGATTTTCAGTACCGCATACAGATCGCCGGTCTGTTTTTTGCTCACCAGACCTTTGCCTTTAACGCGCAATCGTTGCCCGGCCTGGCTGCCAGGCGGGATAGTCAGCAAAATGCTTTCTTTCAGTGTTGGAACGGTGACTTTAGCACCCAGCGCCGCTTCCCACGGGCTAACCGGCACCACAATTTCCAGATCCTGGCCGACAATATCAAACAGCGGATGTGGCGCAATATGAATCACCAGCCACAAATCGCCATTTGGACCGCCGTTTTCGCCCGGCGTCCCCTGGCCTTTCAGGCGGATACGTTGACCATTGCCGACCCCTGCCGGGATCTTCACATTCAGCGTTTTCGGGATTTCCTGTTCGATCATGCCAAAGGCGTTATAAACCGGCAGGTTATAGCTGATGGTACGCTTATGCTCAGTAAGCGTTTCTTCGAGGAATACCGCCACTTCGATTTCAATATCGTGGCCGCGTGTGGCGGGGCGTTGACGACTCTGGCGGGCATGCTGACCGAAAATTGATGAGAAGATATCGTCAAAATCTTCGGCATTAAAACTCTGACCGTCGCCATGATGGAACTGACGGTTAAATTGCGGATCGTTGCGATGTTGCCACATCTGATCATACTCAGCGCGACGTTGTTCATCACTTAACACTTCCCAGGCTTCAGCGACCTCTTTGAAGCGGGCTTCGGCATCCGGTTCTTTGCTGACATCAGGATGGTATTTGCGGGCCAGTCGACGATAGGCGGTCTTGATTGTCTTGAGATCGTCCGTCGGTTTCACGCCCATGATGGCGTAATAATCCTTTAATTCCATAGCGTTATCTCGCGTAAATCAACACAAATTGAAGGAACCCCTGTAAGGTAACTCCTATAAGTGTAGGGTAATCCTCAAAATTTCATATGCCAACACAGAATATGTTATTGAAATCATCGCGGAGAGGAGGTCCCTCAAGGTGGGGGGGCTGAACATATTTTAAACAGGTGAAAAAGGGTGAGCGATTTTTGATAGTTGAACCAGGCACTTTAAGTTTTACTAGTGCGTCATTATTTATTAAATTTTATAGGCGCTATATATGGGTAGTAATATACATGGAATTAGTTGCACTGCAAATAATTATTTGAAACAAGCCTGGCACAATATAAAAAAAGAGCACGAAAAAAATCAAACATATTCAATCACGCTTTTTGAAAACACACTGGTGTGTTTTATGCGGTTGTATAAAGAAATCAGACGTCAAAAAGCTGAAGACTACATTCCATGCCTGGAATGCGAATCACTAGAAAAAGAATTTGAGGAAATGCAGAATGATAATGATCTCTCATTATTTATGAGAACATTGCGTACTAATGGTACGGAAATTTATTCAGGGGTTTCAGGAGGTATTACATATACTATACAATATGTTCGAGATATTGATATTGTTAGAGTATCCTTACCGGGCAGAGCTTCAGAGTCTATCACAGATTTTAAAGGTTATTATTGGTATGGCTTTATGGAATATATTGAAAGCATTAATGCGTGTGATGATGTTTTTTCTGAGTATTGTTTAGAAGATGAAAATATAAGTGTCCATCCAGAACAGATAAATACGCCGGGAATATCTGATTTAGATACTGGTATTGATTTGTCTGGTATATCTTTTATTCAGAGTGAAATTAATAAAACTTATGAATTAAAATACGCTCCAGTAGATGGCGATGGATATTGTCTGTTAAGAGCCATACTGGTTTTAAAACAACATGATTATTCATGGGCGCTGGGCAGTCATAAGACGCAAAAGGAAGTATATGAAGAGTTTATTAAAATTGTTGATAAACCAACAATCGAGGCTCTTGTTGATGCTGCATTTTGTGATCTCAGGGAAGATGTTAAGACATTATTTGGCGTTGATCTGCAATCTGACAACAAAATTCAGGGTGTGGGTAGTCATATGTCATGGAGCTTTCTGTTTTTTAAAAAACAATTCATTGATAGTTGCTTGAATAACGAAAAATGTATCCTGCATTTACCCGAGTTTATATTTAAAGATAACAAGAAGTTGCTTGCTTTAGATACCGACGCTTCGGATAGGATTAAAGCGGTGAAGAATTTTCTTGCTGTTCTTTCAGATAGCATTTGCTCATCGTTTATTGTTACCAGTAATGTGGCATCAATCTCCTTGGGGAACGAATCATTTTCAACAGATGAAGACCTTGAGTGTGGTTATTTAATGAATACTAGCAATCATTATGACGTTTACCTCCCTCCTGAACTTTTTGCTCAGGCTTACAAGTTAAACAATAAGGAAAGGAATGCGCAACTCGACTATTTAACTCGTTATGCAATTTAATGACAAAGGCGTATGCTATAAACCATTGTTATTAGTCTCACACTTTTTTATTGGTAAATATTGTTTCTGTATTGGTAACGCCGCAGATATTCTGTTTAGCCACAGGTGCAATTATCAGCGGCGTACGCGAGGCAGGGGCTAATCAGGCATAGTTTGCGTCAAACCTTGCCTGTTTTTGAAGATGTATATAGAAAAACAGGTTTTCAACAAGCCATTTTGCGAACCTGTTCCCGGAAAAAAGTCATATTTCTGTCACACTCTTTAGTGATTGATAACAAAAGAGGTGCCAGGAATGAACAAAACGCTAATCGCCGCAGCTGTGGCAGGGATGGTTTTACTCTCTTCGAATGTGCAGGCACAGACCACACCGGAAGGCTATCAGCTACAGCAAGTGCTCATGATGAGCCGCCATAACTTACGTGCGCCGCTGGCGAACAATGGCAGTGTGCTGGAGCAGTCGACGCCGAATAAATGGCCAGAATGGGACGTCCCCGGTGGGCAACTCACCACCAAAGGTGGCGTGCTCGAAGTGTATATGGGCCATTACATGCGTGAATGGCTGGCAGAGCAGGGGATGGTAAAATCGGGGGAATGCCCGCCGCCGGACACCGTATATGCCTATGCCAATAGTCTGCAACGTACCGTTGCGACTGCACAGTTCTTTATTACCGGCGCATTCCCGGGGTGCGATATTCCTGTGCATCACCAGGAAAAAATGGGCACTATGGACCCAACCTTTAATCCGGTGATCACCGATGATTCCGCCGCATTCAGTGAACAGGCGGTGGTGGCAATGGAGAAAGAGCTCGGTAAACTCCAGCTTACCGACAGCTACCAGCTACTGGAAAAAATCGTTAACTATAAAGATTCTCCTGCGTGTAAAGAGAAGCAACAATGTTCGCTTGTAGATGGCAAAAATACTTTTAGCGCGAAGTATCAACAAGAACCGGGCGTTTCCGGGCCGCTGAAAGTCGGCAACTCGCTGGTAGATGCGTTTACTTTGCAATACTACGAAGGTTTTCCGATGGATCAGGTGGCGTGGGGAGAAATCAAATCTGACCAGCAGTGGAAGGTGTTGTCGAAGCTGAAAAACGGTTACCAGGACAGCCTGTTTACCTCACCGGAAGTGGCGCGCAATGTTGCGAAACCGCTGGTCAGTTATATCGACAAAGCCCTGGTCACCGATCGCACCAGCGCTCCAAAAATCACGGTGTTAGTTGGGCATGACTCCAACATTGCCTCTCTGTTAACGGCGCTGGATTTCAAACCGTATCAGTTGCATGACCAGAACGAACGCACGCCGATTGGCGGCAAAATCGTTTTCCAGCGTTGGCATGACAGCAAAACCAATCGCGACCTGATGAAAATCGAGTATGTGTACCAGAGTGCAGAACAGTTACGTAATGCTGACGCGTTAACCCTTCAGGCACCTGCGCAGCGCGTGACGCTGGAATTAAGCGGTTGTCCGATAGATACCAACGGTTTCTGCCCAATGGATAAGTTTGATAGCGTGTTGAATGAAGCGGTGAAATAACAGAAAACTCCCCCGTTCGCTACGGGGGAGTCGCTGGTTAAACGTTTTTACGTTCGATGGTCTGTTCGCCCCAAAAAAGCGAATCTTTGTCGGTCTTAGCAAAGGCTTTGACTAACACTTCATCGCTACCTTCTTCCCAAATCTTTTCCGCCATTTTTTCGTCGTACCCGGCGACTTCGAAAATGGCCTCGGCTATTTCCGGCGACGTATTGCGCAGAGATGCCCATTCACCGACGTGATGAGCTTTCGCTTCTTGAGTTGGCATGCGTATCCTCCTGTTGAAGATTAGCCGTTAAGTTTAACTGCCAGACCTGCGACATATTCCCCTTGATAACGAGCAATAGACAGTTCTTCCTGGCTGGGCTGGCGTGAACCGTCACCGCCTGCGATAGTGGTTGCGCCGTATGGCGTACCGCCGCGAACCTGTGAAACGTCAAATAATTCCTGCGCTGCGTAGCCAATGGGGACAATCACCATGCCGTGATGCGCAAGGGTCGTCCAGGTTGAAGTAATAGTTTGTTCCTGACCACCGCCAGTACCGGTGGAACTAAAGACGCTCGCCAGTTTTCCGTATAGTGCGCCGGAAGCCCACAGGCCGCCCGTCTGGTCGAGGAAGGTACGCATTTGACCGGACATGTTGCCAAAGCGGGTAGGTGTACCAAAAATAATGGCGTCGTAATCGGCCAGTTCTTGCGGGGTTGCAACCGGTGCAGTTTGCGTTTTACCACCTGCTTTTTCAAATAATTGCGGCGGCATGGTTTCCGGTACACGCTTAACGACAACTTCTGCGCCATCCACTTTGCTTGCACCCTCAGCGACTGCGCGTGCCATCGTTTCAATATGTCCGTACATGGAATAATAAAGCACCAGAACTTTAGCCATTTCTAACCACTCCTCGTGTTATCTCTATTCCGTAGCGATTCGCTACCACTTATTTAAAGATAAGACGTCCTTTTCAGAGTGCAAATTTCACAACCACTTATTTGATTTATAACAACTTTCACAAGCACGTAATTTTGTCGCAAAATGACACATTTTTATCTCATCGCGTTTTTTTAATCATAAGAGCGGCTTATGGATAATTATTGGAGATGATATCTATTCTCGCTAAGAAGCTGTTGCAGGATATTACCAAACGCGGGTCTGCCCACGTCAGTTCACTAAGCTTAGTCCCACGTAGCGAAAATATGGCAGCCGCCATACGCCGCGTTAATTCTATGCAATATGATGTCTATACCCAGACGGAGGTCAGTAATGGCAAACCATCGAGGCGGTTCCGGCAATTTTGCAGAAGACCGCGAAAGAGCATCAGAAGCAGGTAAAAAAGGTGGACAGCACAGCGGGGGTAATTTCAAGAATGACCCGCAGCGCGCATCTGAAGCAGGTAAAAAAGGTGGCAAGAGCAGTCACGGCAAAAGCGACAACTAGCCGGGCTAATCAATGACGAATGCATTTTTTTCTTAAGCTCGTCAAAAAGCCATCACCGCCGGTAACCCCGGCGGTTTTCTGTTTATGGCTCCTGATGAATAACTTCTGGCGGTGGAACGTCAACCAACCTTCTGCTTAATAACGCATTGAGTAAAATCGCGCCAAAGGTTGCTGTACCGATCCCTCCCAACGTAAAACCGCCCAGCGTGAGAGCAAAATCACCCGCGCCCAGCACTAAGGTTACTGCGACCATAATCAAATTACCGTTCTGGCTTAAATCGATACGGTTTTGTACCCAGATCCTTGCGCCTGCGACGGCAATCAGCCCGAACACAACAATTGATGCACCACCAATCACCGCGGCCGGAATGGTATGGATCAGCGCGCCAAATTTCGGCGAAAAGCCCAACAGCATGGCGATGACGGCAGCAGCAACAAACACCAGCGTCGAGTAGACTTTGGTCACGGCCATCACACCGATATTTTCAGCATAGGTGGTGACGCCGCTACCGCCGACAGAGCCGGAAAGCATCGTCGCCAGCCCATCACCGACGAATGCCCGTCCCATATACGGATCCATATTGCGTCCGGTCATCCCGGCGACCGCCTTGAGATGACCTAAGTTTTCCGCCACCAGAATCACCGCCACGGGCGCAATCAACATCATCGCCTGGCCATTAAAACCAGGAGTGGAAAAATGTGGCAGACCGAACCAGGCAGCATGGCTGACGAGAGTAAAATCGACGGCTTTTCCCAGCCCTAAAACGTTGGTCATCACGCCATACAGCAGACAGGCGACAATTAATCCTACGAGAATCAATAACCGCTGGATCATGCCACGGGTAAACACCGCTACCAGCCCAATACACAGCACCGTCATTACCGCCATCCAGCTATCAAAGGCCGAAGCCGATACACTTTTCACTGCGATAGGCGCTAAGTTCAGGCCAATCGCCATCACCACCGCACCCGTCACCACCGGCGGCATTAGCCGTTCAATCCAGCGCGTACCGATTTTCATCACCACCAGGCCAATGACGGTATAAACCAGCCCACAGGCGATAATCCCGCCCAGCGCAATGCTGATATTCGGGTTAATGCCCTGACCGTTAAAGCCCGTCGCGGCAATCACCACGCCGACAAAAGCCGCGCTGGAGCCGAGATAACTGGGGACGCGCCCGCCGGTAATAAAGAAAAACAGTAACGTGCCGATCCCCGACATCAAAATGGAAAGATTGGGATCCAGCCCCATCAGAATAGGCATTAACACCGTCGCGCCAAACATCGCCACCGCGTGTTGAACGCCCATTACTGCTGTCTGAGCAAACGGCAATCGTTCATCCGGCGCGACCACGCCGCTCTCTGTAGAGGTCGATTTTAACTGCCAGTGAGGAAAACCGAACATTGCCATCAGCTGTCTCCTTAAGGAGGTTAACAAGCAGGGCGCATCAGCGCGTGATAACTGCGATCAAACCACACCAGCCCGTAGGGGGTGGCGTGACGATGAATCGCTTCGATGGCGCAAAACAGAATGTCGTGGGTGCCGACGCTCACCACCTGGCTGATACGGCAGTCAAACGAAACCAGTGCTTCTTCCAGTTGCGGGCATCCGGTCACACCCGTCTGCCAGCGGGCGGCGGCAAAGCGGTGTTCCATGGGCGTTTTGCCGCCAAAAAGGTTTGAAAGCGGCTCCTGCCCGGCGCTAAGTGTATTTACACACAGCGTTCGATTTTCATTGAATACCGGCCAGACGGACGCCCCACGATTCAGGCACACCAGTAATGTGGGCGGCGTATCGGTCACGCTGCAGACGGCGCTGGCGGTGAACCCGGCGCGCCCGGCTGGACCGTCCGTAGTGATGATATTGACCGCCGCGCCTATACAGGACATCGCATCGCGAAAGGTTTGTTGATCGACAATGTTCATTGTTTGCTCCTTACAACAGCCCGCAGGCTTCCTCAAAGGACAGACGTGGCAGGCGCGCATAAAGCTTGCTGCTATCGCCATAGCCGATATTAATCAGCAGGTTGCTCTTCAGCGTGCTGCCTGCAAAAAAAGCGTCGTCTAAGTGTTGACGGTCAAAACCCGACATCGGGCCGGTATCCAGCCCCAGCGCACGGCAGGCGACGATCAGATAGGCCGCCTGCATGGAACTGTTGCGAAACGCTGTTTCTTCGGCAAGTTGTGGGCTGGAGGTAAACCAACTGCGGGCATCGCCGTGAGGAAACAGCTGTGGTAACCGTTCATAAAATTCACTGTCCCAGGCGACGATAGCGGTGACGGGCGCGGTCAGGGTTTTTTGCAGATTGCCGCTGGAAAGCGCCGGGCGCAGACGTTCTTTTCCTTCTGCAGTGCGGATAAACACGATCCGTGCCGGAGAACAGTTAGCTGATGTCGGCCCCCATTTCATCAGGGCATAAATCTCCCGTAACGTCTCATCACTGACGGGTGTCTCCCGCCAGCCGTTGTGAGTGCGGGCATCGGTGAACAGGGTGCTAAGCGCACCTGGGCTAACGGCTTCGTTCATAGCAATTCCTTACAGGGCGGCTTCACGGTGATGTAACAGGCTGGCAAGCCCGTTGAGTAACAGAGCATTAAACGTTTCGGGATCGGTCACGTTGCAGGCGTGTCCGCCATAGCGCATCACCATTTTCTGGCTATCGGGCAGGGCGGCATGAAGTTCACTGGAACATGCTGTTGGCACCAGCAGATCATCACTGGCGCAGATGATTTGCACCGGGCAGCGGATGCGATCCGCATGGTGACTAAAGTCAGCGCGTTTGAGGGCGTTAAGTCGACGCAGTAAATTATTTTTGCCCTGAAAATGCGCCAGTGCCAGCGCGTCTTCTGCCTCAAGGCGAGGTGCGCGGGCCGCCATCCAGTCGGCGGGATAGAGGAACAACGGCTGCGCTTCCACCCATGCCTGCGCGCCGCCGCTATACAGTAATCGTTCGCGAACCTGAAAACAGCGGCGCGTATGGGCGTTTATTCGTAGCCAGCCGTTAACGCTGATCAGCACAGTTACCGACGCGGGATAATCCAGCGCCAGCTGCATTCCCACCAGCGCACCGAGCGCATGGCCGACCACTGCGTAATGCTCAATCCCTGCGGCTACCAGCGCCTGATGCAGTTCCGCTGCCATCTGGGCGATACTGTAATCTTCTGCCAGCGTGTCGGGATTATTGCCGGTGCCGCGCTGGTCGTAACAGACTACCTGATACTCCTGCTCCAGCACCGCCAGTTGCGGTAACCAGTAACTGCCGCTACCCCCAAGACCCGAAATCAACACCACTACGGGCGCATCAGCATAAGGGGGAGGTGAGAGTGAAAGTTTCATCGCGGCCTCACTTGGCGATATGCGCAATTGTGGCGATTTCCACCAGCGCGTCAGGTTTTACCAGTCCGCACTGAATGCAGAATCGCGCCGGTTTATCACCCGGAAAAAACTCGGCGTAGATTTCGTTAATCGCGGCGTAATTTTTCCAGTCGGTAATAAAGATGCTGTTGAAGGTCACATCCGCCATCGTGCCACCCGCCGTCTCGATCACCTTGCGGATGGTTTCCAGAACGTGGCGGGTTTGCGCCTTTGGGTCATCTGCAAACAGCACGTTATTATGTTGATCAAAAGCCAGCGTACCGGAGACATACACCACGCCATCAGCCAGCGTGCCGGGAACGAAGGGAGCCAGCGGTGCGCTGCTGCCAGCGGGAATAATTACGGATTTTGGCATCGTTAAACTCCTTAAGCGATATGAGCAAAGGACGTGGGAGAAAGCGCGTCGCAGAATGTTTCGACGTCGCTGACCCAGCCAAAAAAGGTTTCGATATTGAACAACGCGGCTTTCTGTGCAAATTCCGGCCCCGCCTGGTGTGTTGCGTCTTCCAGCACCACGCCGAAATACTCCAGAAAAAAGCCATCGCGTAGCGTCGATTCGACGCAGACGTTGGTAGCGATACCGGTGAAAACCAGATGGCGTATTCCACGGCTGCGCAAAATGCTGTCCAGCGGTGTATTGAAGAAACCGCTGTAGCGCGGCTTCGGCAGCACAATATCGCCAGGCTGCGGCACCAGTTCATCCACCAGTTGATAATCCCAGGAGCCTTTCGCCAGCAATTTCCCCTGCAGCTGCGGCTGCTTACGCATGGTTTTCAGGGCGTTCGATTTATGAAAATTCGGTGAGCCGGGGCCGCCAGCTTCGACATACTGTTCATCCCAGCCATTTTGAAACCAGATGATCAGCATCCCTGCCGCTCGCGCTGCGGTCACGGCGGTTTGAATGTTGGCAATGACCGGGCGAGTGGTTGAGACATCAAACCCGGCGAGATCTAAGTAGCCGCCTGGCGTGGCATAAGCGTTTTGCATATCCACCACGATCAGCGCACTTTGCTGCGGATCGAAGGTAATGGCTTCCGGTCGAGCGGTTAAGGTTGTCATCATGCCACCTCCTGAGTCAGCGCAGGGAGATGGGCGCGGCACTGCATCAGTGGTTGAATGCGCTCGCCGAAGGTTTCGATTCCCGACAGAAAATCATCGAAGGTCAACAGCACGCCTTCGGCACCAGGCACGCTTGCGACTTCATCTAACATGCGCGCGACACTGGCGTAAGAACCGACTAACGTCCCCATATTGATGTTTACCGCCGAAGTGGGATCGGCCATCTGACGGACGTTGGTATCAGTACCGGAGCGGGTATCTTTCTGACTTTGTTCGGTTAGCCAGCTTAACGCCTCTTCATCCGCGCCCGCTTTGTAGTGTTCCCATTTGGCGCGAGCGGCATCGTCGGTTTCATCGGCAATCACCATAAACAACACATAAGAACCAACGTCGCGCCCGGTTTGCTCTGCGGCCTGTTTCATCCGCGCAGCGGTCGGGGCGAAAGCCGTGGGTGTATTTACGCCTTTGCCGAAACAGAAGTTGAAATCGGCATACTGAGCGGAGAACGCCATGCCAGCGTCGCTTTGCCCGGCGCAGATCACTTTCATGGGGACACTCGGTTGCGGACTGACGCGACAATCATTCATGGTGAAAAAATCGCCTTTAAAATCGCTTTTCCCCGTGCCCCACAGGTCGCGCAGCACCTGAACATATTCGGTGAGATAGTCGTAACGACGGGAGAAATAGTCATCGCCAGGCCAGATACCCATCTGCTCATACTCGGGCTTTTGCCAGCCAGTCACGAGGTTGACGCCAAAACGCCCGCCAGAGATGGAGTCGATGGTTGCGGCCATACGGGCGACGATTGCCGGAGGTAACGTTAAGGTGGCAGCAGTGGCGTAAATCTGAATGCGCGAGGTCACGGCCGCCAGCCCCGCCATCAAGGTGAACGACTCAAGGTTGTGATCCCAGAACTCAGTTTTGCCGCCAAAGCCACGCAGTTTGATCATCGACAGGGCGAAATCGAAATGGTAGTGCTCCGCTTTTTGCACAATGGCTTTATTCAGTTCAAAGGTCGGCATGTACTGCGGCGCGTGGGTCGAAATGAGCCAGCCGTTGTTGCCAATAGGTACGAATACGCCAATTTTCATCATCAACCTCTCTTCGTCTCGTAAAGTGAAAGTCAGACGGGGCGCTGCATCCTGCATATCCTTTTCAGCCGCGTATTGGCTTGTTTGCAAAGCGGATGCCAGTTTTTAAAAAGTTAATGTTGTTAATATGTTAACAATGCGTTATCTAAAATATCTGGTAAAAAGTGGACTAAACGGTCAAAACAGTTGCACATAAAACATGCATCTGTGCGCGATGAGAGTGCAGAAGGTCGAGGCCGGGCGGGGGTTTTGCTATCCTGTTGCCAATCTACAAGAGGGGAGAGCGCATGACGCAAGGCGCAGTGAAAACAACGGGTAAACGTTCGCGCGCAGTAAGCGCGAAGAAAAAAGCGATTCTTAGCGCAGCACTGGACACTTTTTCACAATTCGGTTTTCACGGCACAAGGCTGGAGCAGATCGCAGAGTTGGCGGGTGTTTCAAAAACCAATCTGCTGTATTACTTTCCGTCAAAAGAGGCGCTGTATATTGCCGTGCTGCGGCAGATTCTCGATATCTGGCTGGCACCGTTAAAAGCGTTTCGAGAAGATTTCGCCCCGCTGGCGGCGATCAAAGAGTACATCCGTCTGAAGCTGGAAGTCTCCCGCGATTATCCGCAGGCTTCGCGCCTGTTCTGTATGGAGATGCTGGCAGGCGCGCCGCTGTTAATGGATGAACTGACGGGCGATTTGAAGGCATTAATTGATGAGAAATCGGCGCTGATTGCCGGTTGGGTCAAAAGCGGCAAACTCGCGCCGATTGATCCGCAGCATTTGATTTTTATGATTTGGGCTTCCACTCAACATTACGCCGATTTTGCCCCTCAGGTGGAGGCGGTGACAGGCGCGACGTTGCGCGATGAGGTATTTTTCAATCAAACGGTTGAAAACGTGCAGCGGATTATTATTGAGGGGATTCGACCACGTTAAAGATGCCGGAGGAGGTTGTAACATCCTCCGGCTACCTGTTTAACCGATCGTCATTAAACTGGCGTTACCGCCAGCGGCAGCGGTATTCACACTCAGCGAACGTTCGATATACAGCCGTTCCAGAAGGATATTGCTTTCGCCACGGGCAAAACCCTGCACCGAAACAATTGCGCCATCCCGCGCAGCAACGGCTTCACACAATGCGCGAAGCTGATCCGAATCACCGTGGAAGATCACCGCATCAAAGGGTTGAGCGGTTATATTTTCCGCTTTCGCCAGTTGAATACGTTCGCTGACTGCCGATGGCAATGCCTTTACTAGCTGACGATGCAGCGCGTCATCCGGCCACAGTACCTGGCTGCCCACCGCCAGCACGGCGGCGAGCTGAGTCAGCGCATCCTGCTCATCATCGGCAATACACAACACGCGCTCACGCGGCAGCAGCGTCCAGGTGTTGCGTTCACCCGTCGGCCCCGGCAGCAATCGTTGTGTTCCTGCCTGCGCCAGCTCGCCATATTGCGTACATAACGCCTGCAATTCTGGACGATTTGCTGCCCATTCCCGCAGTGCATTTAGCGGCTGAGTCAATGCGGCTTTCAACTGTGCATCGACCGGATACTCTGCATCCTGACGCGCGAGCGTCACTGCCAGCGCACTTTCCGGGCGATTCGCCAGCAGACGGTAGAGATAGAGCGGACCGCCTGCTTTCGGCCCGGTGCCAGACAACCCTTCGCCGCCGAACGGCTGCACCCCAACCACTGCGCCCACCATATTACGGTTAACATACAGGTTACCAACATGCGCCGAGCCAGTGACCTGGGCAATGGTTTCATCAATACGCGTATGGACGCCAAGCGTCAGACCATAACCGGAAGCGTTAATCTGCTCGATCAGCGCCGGCAGCTGGTTACGGTTGTAACGCACCACATGCAGCACCGGACCAAAGACCTCTTTTTGTAATTCGGCAAAGTCATCCAGTTCGATCAGCGTCGGAGCGACAAAGGTGCCGCTTTGCCATTCACGGGCATCTTCACTGTTTTCCCGCACTGCCTGGAACACCGGGCGGCCTTTGCTACGCATAGTCTGAATATGGCGCTCAATATTGGTCTTCGCTTCGCCATCAATCACCGGACCGATATCGGTGGTCAGGCGACCCGGATTACCCATCCGGCATTCGGCCATTGCGCCGCGCAGCATTTTTAACGTGTGGTCGGCAATTTCATCTTGCAGGCACAGCACGCGCAGTGCCGAACAACGCTGACCTGCACTGTCGAACGCCGAGGCCAGCACATCTATTACGACTTGTTCGGTCAGTGCTGAAGAATCGACAATCATCGCGTTCATGCCGCCGGTTTCCGCAATGAGCGGAATTGGGCGACCCTGAGCGTCCAGGCGGCTGGCGATATTGCGTTGCAGTAACGTAGCGACTTCGGTTGAACCGGTAAACATCACCCCGCGCACGCGTTCATCACCCGTCAGTTGCGCGCCCACGGTTTCACCCCGACCTGGCAGCAATTGCACCACGCCTGGCGGTACACCCGCTTCCAGCAAAATGGCGATCCCTTGCGCGGCAATCAGCGGCGTTTGTTCTGCCGGTTTTGCCAGCACGCTGTTACCTGCCGCCAGTGCGGCAGCGATCTGCCCGGTGAAAATAGCCAGCGGGAAGTTCCACGGACTGATACATACCACAGGCCCTAATGGACGGTGGGTTTCGTTAGCGAAATCATCCCGCACCTGTCCGGCATAGTAGTGGAGAAAATCGACCGCTTCGCGCACTTCGGCAATGGCGTTACTGAAGGTTTTTCCGGCTTCACGCACCAGAATACCAATCAGTTGCTGCATCTGGCTTTCCATTAGCACGGCAGCGCGATGCAAAATTGCCGCGCGTTCAGCCGGAGGAGTGGCAAACCAGATTGGCGCGTTATTAACCGCACTTTCCAGCGCCAGTTCTACTTCACGCGGCGTGGCTTCACGCACATAGCCCACAATATCTTTCGGTTCCGCAGGGTTAATAACGGGCGACATCTCACCAGCCGCTACCGGTTGTTCCAGCATTGGCAAGGCCTGCCATTTTTGCAGTGCACTATTGAGCAGGGCAGAAGAGAGCGATGCCAGACGGTGTTCGTTAGCGAGATCCAGCCCTGCCGAGTTGTCGCGCCCGTGACCGTAAAGATCGCGCGGCAGGGGAATTTTCGGATGCGGTAATCCAGTTTGCCCTTCCTGTTGCGCCAGTTTTTCTACAGCAGTGACTGGATCGGCGACCAGTTCATCCAGTGGCAAAGAGGTGTCGGCAATACGGTTAACAAACGAGGTGTTAGCACCGTTTTCCAGCAGGCGGCGCACCAGATACGCCAGCAGCGTTTCATGTGTACCGACCGGAGCATAAATACGACACGGACGGTTAAGTTTGCCGTCGGCAACTTTCCCGGTGACCTGCTCATACAGTGGTTCGCCCATACCATGCAGGCACTGGAACTCGTACTGACCCGGGTAGTAGTTTTGACCCGCCAGTTGATAAATTGCCGCCAGCGTATGGGCGTTGTGCGTCGCGAACTGCGGGTAGATTAAATTCGGCACCGCCAGCAGTTTTTTCGCACAGGCAAGATAAGAAACGTCGGTATACACCTTGCGGGTATAAACCGGATAACCTTCAAGGCCGTCCATCTGTGCACGCTTGATTTCACTATCCCAGTACGCGCCTTTCACCAGGCGAATCATCAGACGGCGACGGCTGCGGGTGGCGAGATCAATCAGGTAATCGATCACCAACGGGCAGCGTTTTTGATAAGCCTGAATAACAAAACCGATGCCGTTCCAGCCTGCCAGTTCCGGCTCGAAACAGAGTTTTTCCAGCAGATCGAGGGAGATCTCCAGACGATCGGCCTCTTCGGCATCGATGTTAATACCAATATCGTACTGACGCGCCAGCAGGGTGAGTGATTTCAGACGTGGGTAAAGCTCTTCCATTACCCGGTCATACTGGGCGCGGCTGTAACGCGGATGCAGCGCCGACAGCTTGATTGAAATGCCCGGACCTTCATAGATGCCACGACCATTGGACGCTTTACCAATGGCGTGAATCGCCTGCTGATAGGAAACCATATACGCTTGTGCATCTGCGGCAGTCAGCGCGGCTTCGCCCAGCATATCGTAAGAGTAACGGAAACCTTTCTCTTCCAGCTTGCGGGCATTGGCTAACGCTTCCGCGATGGTTTCGCCAGTGACGAACTGCTCTCCCATCAGGCGCATCGCCATATCCACACCTTTGCGGATCAGCGGTTCACCGCTCTTACCGATAATGCGGTTCAGCGAGCGGGAGAGGCTGGCTTCGTTATGGGTGGAAACCAGTTTGCCGGTAAACAGCAGCCCCCAGGTGGCGGCATTAACAAACAAAGACGGGCTACGACCAATGTGTGACTGCCAGTTACCGTTGCTGATTTTGTCGCGAATTAACGCGTCCCGGGTGGCTTTGTCGGGAATACGTAACAACGCTTCTGCCAGACACATCAGCGCCACGCCTTCCTGCGATGACAGCGAAAACTCCTGCAATAACCCCTGGACCATACCTGCGCGACCACTGGCATTTTTTTGATTACGCAGTTTATCGGCCAGTTGATACGCCAGTTTATGCGCCTGTTCAGCAACTGGTTGCGGCAGGCGGGCTTGTTCCAGCAGCATCGAAACCGCTTCGGTTTCCGGGCGGCGATAGGCCGCGGTGATCGCGGCGCGGGAAACCGACTGGGGCAAAATTTGCTCGGCAAAGTCGAGGAATGGCTGGTGTGGTTCCTCTGCCGGAGTCGGTGCTTCATCGCTCTCATTGGCAGCGCCAGAAAGCAGCGCAGGTAGCTCCGGCAGAGTATCGCTGTTTTCCAGTTGTTCAAGATAAGAAAAAATCGCCTGCTTAATTAACCAGTGTGGCGTGCGATCGATACGTGTCGCGGCAGACTTAATACGCTCACGCGTCGCGTCGTCCAGCTTAACCCCCATGGTGGTGGTTCCCATGCCATTACTCCTGTTGTTCTGAAAGGTGCAACTTAACGTTATCGTGAAATATCCATGATGTTGCAACTTTGTGCAACCATGTTAAATGTGACCTGCGTAGCAAGCTTAAAAATGAATGAAATGTTAATAAAAGAAATCGATATGACAGGGATTAAAAAAATAACTCAGACTTTTTCTCTGCGGCAGTTAACATTTTTGAAAGGTGCAACCGCAAAAAATGTGAGAGAGTGCAACCTGATGAAAAATAGTGTCGCTGAGCACTAAAATTTAATGTAAATGGTGTGTTAAATCGATTGTGAATAACCAGCGCTTCCGGCAGGATACGGTCGCCCTGGTAAAACATAAACTCTGTTACCCCGTTCCGGTGGCAGATATAACGGCAAGTTTCGACATTGCCGATAATAATTTTTTGGAGACTTTAGATGGCTATTAGCACACCGATGTTGGTGACATTTTGTGTCTATATCTTTGGCATGATATTGATTGGGTTTATCGCCTGGCGATCAACGAAAAACTTCGACGACTATATTCTGGGCGGTCGTAGTCTTGGGCCATTCGTGACGGCATTATCGGCGGGGGCGTCGGATATGAGCGGCTGGCTGTTAATGGGGTTGCCAGGCGCTGTTTTTCTTTCCGGGATTTCCGAAAGCTGGATCGCCATTGGCCTGACATTAGGCGCGTGGATCAACTGGAAGCTGGTGGCCGGGCGGTTGCGTGTGCATACCGAATACAACAATAACGCCTTAACATTGCCGGATTATTTCACCGGGCGCTTTGAAGATAAAAGCCGCATTTTGCGCATTATCTCCGCGCTGGTTATTTTGCTGTTCTTCACCATTTATTGCGCTTCGGGCATTGTGGCAGGCGCGCGTCTGTTTGAAAGTACCTTTGGCATGAGCTACGAAACGGCTCTGTGGGCGGGGGCTGCGGCGACGATCCTTTACACCTTTATTGGCGGTTTCCTCGCGGTGAGCTGGACTGACACTGTACAGGCCAGCCTGATGATTTTTGCCCTGATACTGACGCCGGTTATCGTAATCATTAGCGTTGGTGGGTTTGGCGACTCGCTGGAAGTGATCAAACAAAAGAGCATCGAAAACGTGGATATGCTCAAAGGGCTGAACTTTGTTGCCATTATCTCGCTGATGGGCTGGGGGCTGGGTTACTTCGGGCAACCGCACATCCTGGCGCGTTTTATGGCGGCGGATTCTCACCACAGCATTGTCCATGCGCGTCGTATCAGTATGACCTGGATGATCCTCTGCCTGGCAGGGGCGGTGGCTGTTGGCTTCTTTGGTATTGCTTACTTTAATGAGCACCCGGCGGTAGCAGGTGCGGTAAATCAGAACGCTGAACGCGTGTTTATCGAACTGGCGCAAATTCTGTTTAACCCGTGGATTGCCGGGATTCTGCTGTCGGCGATTCTGGCGGCGGTAATGTCAACCTTAAGCTGCCAGCTGCTGGTATGTTCCAGTGCGATTACCGAAGATTTATACAAAGCGTTTCTGCGTAAACATGCCAGCCAGAAAGAGCTGGTGTGGGTAGGGCGTGTGATGGTGCTGGTGGTGGCGCTGGTGGCGATTGCGCTGGCGGCAAACCCGGAAAACCGCGTGCTGGGCTTAGTGAGCTACGCGTGGGCAGGCTTTGGCGCGGCGTTTGGTCCGGTGGTGCTGTTCTCGGTGATGTGGTCACGCATGACGCGCAACGGTGCGCTGGCGGGGATGATCATCGGTGCGCTGACGGTTATCGTCTGGAAACAGTTCGGCTGGCTGGGTCTGTACGAAATTATTCCGGGCTTTATCTTTGGTAGTATCGGGATTGTAGTGTTTAGTTTGCTGGGTAAAGCGCCGTCAGCGGCGATGCAAAAACGCTTTGCCGAGGCCGATGCGCACTATCATTCGGCTCCGCCGTCACGGTTGCAGGAAAGCTAAGGGACTTAGCCTGCGGCGGTTTTGTTTGGCTTCAGCAGCGGGTTGCGCTCCCTTAATGTGCCTCGCCATATAAATTGAATGGTGCAGGGAGCGCGCAGGGGGCGGCCAATCGCCGCCGCCCCCTGCACCCCCGGGCTCTGGCGAACAAAATCGCCGCTGCGCGGTACCTTCAGCTTATCCCCTTCGGCTACCGGGTCGGGCGCGAGGTAACGTCCTGTAAGACGCGCCCTCAGCCCACATCCATGTGGGCTGCCCCGGCCTTCGGGGAACGCTTCAGCGATTTTGACGCCACCAACACCCGAGCTGTTATTATGTTCCGGGCAAAAAGTTAGATTTGATAATCGCGGATGGACGAAATTGCTTGATACACCCGCTTATCAGTTTTACATGGAAGCTCTGATGCATTGAGTCTGGACAGTTTTGTCGGCTGGATAAGGCGTTTACGCGGCATCTGGCAAGAACACCTGGCTCGTTGTAAACAATCCCATCTTTGTACCTGGAATAATCGTTTATATCCCCTGGCATTACCTCTCTTTGTTTACAATCCAACATCATTTTATAAACATTTCGCTTGTATTTTTCTTTGTCGTAATGATAATCGCTATCACTGCGATTTACTTTTCTTTGCATAGATTGACTCAGAAAAACGTTTAAGGGTGGGTGGCATGTTTGTTCCGTTTCTCATTATGTTGCGCGAAGGACTTGAAGCCGCGCTGATTGTCAGTTTGATTGCCAGCTATCTTAAGCGTACCCAGCGAGGCCGATGGATTGGTGTGATGTGGATTGGCGTGTTGCTTGCCGCTGCGTTGTGCCTGGGCTTGGGTATCTTCATTAACGAAACCACCGGCGAATTTCCGCAAAAAGAACAGGAACTGTTTGAAGGTATCGTGGCGGTGATCGCCGTGGTGATCCTTACCTGGATGGTTTTCTGGATGCGCAAAGTGTCGCGCA
This sequence comes from Escherichia sp. WS3063, assembly GCF_046486595.1. NCBI lineage: Bacteria > Pseudomonadati > Pseudomonadota > Gammaproteobacteria > Enterobacterales > Enterobacteriaceae > Escherichia > Escherichia sp. WS3063. The sequence continues at coordinate 124,691 of NZ_JBJQKY010000005.1, read as the reverse complement.
ACGTCAAAGTACAACTGGAGCAGGCAGTCGACAGCGCATTGCAGCGTGGAAATCATCATGGCTGGGCGCTGGTGATGATGGTCTTTTTTGCCGTTGCAAGGGAGGGGCTGGAGTCGGTCTTTTTCCTGCTGGCGGCGTTTCAACAAGATGTCGGGATCTGGCCGCCGCTGGGTGCAATGCTCGGTCTTGCTACAGCCGTGGTGCTTGGCTTCCTGCTCTACTGGGGCGGTATTCGCCTCAATCTTGGTGCATTTTTTAAATGGACCAGCCTGTTTATTCTCTTCGTCGCCGCAGGGCTGGCGGCTGGTGCCATTCGCGCATTTCATGAAGCCGGATTGTGGAACCACTTTCAGGAAATCGCCTTCGATATGAGTGCGGTGCTCTCAACTCACTCGCTGTTTGGCACGCTGATGGAAGGGATTTTTGGCTATCAGGAAGCGCCGAGCGTCAGCGAAGTCGCCGTCTGGTTTATTTATCTCATCCCGGCGCTGGTGGCATTTGCTCTGCCACCACGCGCAGGGGCGACAGCGTCTCGCTCCGCGTAACAAATACGACGCAAACTCTTGCTTAGTTACAACATACTTTAAAGGGATAGTCTCGTCATGACCATTAACTTCCGCCGTAACGCATTGCAGTTGAGCGTGGCTGCGCTGTTCTCTTCTGCTTTTATGGCTAACGCCGCTGATATTCCGCAAGTCAAAGTGACCGTAACGGATAAGCAGTGCGAGCCGATGACCATTACGGTTAACGCCGGGAAAACACAGTTCATTATTCAGAACCACAGCCAGAAGGCGCTGGAGTGGGAGATCCTCAAAGGCGTGATGGTGGTGGAAGAGCGGGAAAATATCGCCCCTGGTTTTAGCCAGAAAATGACGGCGAATTTACAGCCTGGCGAATACGATATGACCTGCGGTCTGCTGACTAACCCGAAAGGGAAGTTGATCGTCAAAGGTGAGGCAACGGCAGATGCGGCGCAAAGTGATGCGCTGTTAAGTCTTGGTGGTGCAATTACTGCATATAAAGCCTATGTCATGACGGAAACCACGCAGTTGGTGACCGACACCAAAGCATTTACCGACGCTATTAAAGCAGGCGATATCGAAAAAGCGAAAGCACTGTATGCGCCGACGCGCCAGCACTATGAGCGCATCGAACCGATTGCTGAACTGTTCTCCGATCTGGATGGCAGCATTGACGCCCGTGAAGATGACTACGAGCAAAAAGCTGCCGATCCGAAATTCACCGGTTTCCACCGTCTGGAAAAAGCATTGTTTGGCGATAACACCACTAAAGGGATGGATAAGTATGCCGACCAGCTTTATACCGATGTGGTCGATTTGCAAAAACGCATCAGTGAACTGGCTTTCCCACCTTCAAAAGTGGTCGGCGGTGCAGCCGGACTGATTGAGGAAGTGGCAGCCAGCAAAATCAGCGGTGAAGAAGATCGCTACAGCCACACCGATCTGTGGGATTTCCAGGCTAACGTTGAAGGCTCGCAGAAAATTGTCGATCTGCTGCGTCCACAACTGCAAAAGGCCAACCCGGAACTGCTGGCAAAAGTCGATGCCAATTTCAAAAAGGTCGATACCATTCTGGCGAAATACCGAACCAAAGACGGTTATGAAACTTACGACAAGCTGACCGATGCTGACCGTAATGCGCTGAAAGGGCCGATTACTGCGCTGGCGGAAGATCTGGCGCAACTTCGCGGTGTGCTGGGGCTGGACTAAGCGTTATGCAGTATGAAGATGAAAACGGCGTGAATGAACCGTCACGCCGACGTTTACTGAAAGGGATTGGTGCGCTGGCGCTGGCGGGAAGTTGTCCGGTCGTTCATGCACAAAAAACGCAAAGTGCACCGGGCACGCTTTCACCGGATGCGCGCAGTGAAGCGCAGCCGTTTTATGGCGAACATCAGGCGGGTATTCTGACGCCGCAGCAGGCGGCAATGATGCTGGTGGCGTTTGATGTGCTTGCCAGCGATAAAACCGATCTTGAACGGTTGTTTCGCTTGTTGACTCAGCGTTTTGCTTTTCTGACTCAGGGCGGAGCGGCACCAGAAACGCCAAATCCGCGCCTGCCACCACTCGATTCCGGCATTCTTGGCGGCTACATTGCGCCCGATAATCTCACCATAACGTTATCGGTGGGTCACTCATTGTTTGATGAGCGCTTTGGCCTTGCGCCACAGATGCCAAAAAAGTTGCAGAAGATGACGCGTTTCCCTAACGACTCGCTGGATGCGGCGTTATGTCATGGTGATGTGTTGCTACAAATTTGCGCCAACACCCAGGACACGGTGATCCATGCGCTGCGCGATATCATCAAACACACGCCGGATTTGCTCAGCGTGCGCTGGAAGCGGGAAGGGTTTATTTCCGACCACGCAGCGCGTAGTAAAGGCAAAGAGACGCCGATAAATTTGCTGGGCTTTAAAGACGGCACCGCCAATCCCGATAGCCAGAATGCGAAGTTGATGCAAAAAGTGGTGTGGGTGACGGCAGATCAGCAGGAGCCTGCGTGGACAATCGGTGGCAGCTATCAGGCAGTACGCTTGATTCAGTTTCGGGTGGAATTTTGGGACAGAACGCCGCTGAAAGAGCAGCAGACGATATTTGGTCGTGATAAGCAAACCGGTGCGCCGCTGGGAATGCAGCATGAGCATGATGTTCCCGATTACGCCAGCGATCCGGAAGGGAAGGTGATCGCGCTGGACAGCCATATTCGGCTGGCGAATCCCCGCACGCCAGAGAGTGAGTCAAGTCTGATGCTGCGTCGTGGCTACAGTTATTCACTGGGCGTCACCAACTCCGGGCAACTGGATATGGGGCTACTGTTTGTCTGCTACCAACACGATCTGGAAAAAGGCTTCCTGACAGTACAAAAAAGGCTCAATGGCGAAGCGCTGGAGGAATACGTTAAACCCATCGGCGGCGGTTATTTTTTTGCGCTGCCGGGAGTGAAGGACGCGAATGATTATCTCGGAAGCGCGTTATTGCGGGTTTGAACGACGCAAATATGCCCGATGCGCAGGTTTATCGGGCATGAGTTTTGTGCACAAATTATTAATCACTTGTAGGTCGGGTAAGGCGTTCGCGCAGCATCCGGCAAACACGAGGCACATTTTACCAGCCCAGCGAATCCTGCTGAAAGCACACAGCTTTTTTCATCACTGTCATCACTCTGTCATCTTTCCAGTAGAAACTAATGTCACTGAAATGGTGTTTTATAGTTAAATATAAGTGAATATATTGTTGCAATGAATGCGAGATCTGTTGTACTTATTAAGTAGCAGCGGAAGTTCCCGGCAGTGATAGTCAGTCACTATGGAGATCGCGGATGGTAACGTCCTGTTCTGGACAATGTTTTGTTAAGCAAGGCTCCACCACTCGCGGAGATTTCTCCTCCGGTAGCAACTTCGTCACTCTGTATTTTTCTCACTTCCTCTCTTTACTCGTGTTACCGACGCCGCAAACGGTGTGCGTAGCCGTTTTTCGGCATTTTATCCAAAAGCAAACTATGGCTTACAAGGAAGCCAACCCTCTGATGTTCGTGCGCATAATCGCGCTGCCAACGGCGCGTGTGATGAATACAAACAACTCAAGGTGCTCTCCATGGGAAGACAAAAAGCAGTGATCAAAGCTCGTCGCGAGGCAAAACGTGTGCTGAGACGGGATTCGCGCAGCCATAAGCAGCGTGAAGAAGAATCGGTCACCTCGCTTGTGCAGATGAGCGGCGTAGAAGCCATTGGTATGGCCCGCGACAGTCGCGATACTTCGCCCATCCTCGCGCGAAATGAAGCGCAATTGCACTATCTGAAGGCTATTGAGAGTAAGCAGCTGATATTCGCCACGGGCGAAGCTGGGTGCGGAAAAACCTGGATCAGCGCAGCAAAAGCGGCAGAGGCCCTGATACATAAGGATGTCGACAGGATTATCGTCACCCGTCCAGTTCTGCAAGCCGATGAAGATCTTGGCTTCTTACCTGGTGATATCGCAGAAAAGTTTGCTCCCTATTTTCGCCCGGTCTACGATGTGCTGGTTCGGCGCTTAGGGGCTTCCTTTATGCAGTACTGCCTGCGACCAGAAATAGGGAAGGTGGAAATTGCGCCGTTCGCCTATATGCGTGGACGTACCTTTGAAAATGCAGTCGTCATTCTTGACGAGGCGCAGAATGTGACTGCCGCGCAAATGAAAATGTTTTTAACCCGCCTCGGGGAGAACGTGACGGTTATCGTCAACGGTGATATCACGCAATGCGATTTGCCTCGCGGCGTGCGATCCGGATTAAGTGACGCGCTGGAACGTTTCGAAGAAGATGAAATGGTCGGGATCGTCCGATTCGGTAAAGAGGATTGCGTACGTTCGGCACTTTGCCAACGTACGCTACATGCATACAGTTAAGTGTATTATCGGCGCAGAGCCCGGGCGAACCGGGCTTTGTTTTGGGTGTTTATACCCGGACTAGCGTTTTTTCTGAAACCACCATTTTTATTTGTCCCTGGCTGGTGAAGTGTACGCTCATCCTGTGGCTTTTTTGTAGTTGCTGATAAAGCTCATCAGGTATTGCTAAGCTCTCTGCATATTCTCGCGGCGTATATTGGTATGCTGCATGATGCTGCTGTTTTTTAAAACGCAGCTTATTGTACAATGCCCAGACGATTAACACGACGGCATTCGCCACTGCCAGCAAAAAATAGAACTGAAGTCGGCTTCTGGCCTCGCTTTGCCAGTAATAACCCGTCAGCAGATCAATGGCGAATAAGAATATGAACAAAGCAAATAATGTCCACAAGATGGTTGTGGCAACATAATCAACCAGTAAACGTACTGGCGATTGTCGGGTCGTAATAATTAGATTGTTCATATTAACCTCTCAGAATCCCACGATCGGGACTTACCCAACGAGCGCGTTGTTTTTTAGGCATCAACATGACTCGTGTAAATGATACCAATGTCGTTGCCAGGCTTAGCATCCAGAAAATAACCGGGAACCAAATAATCCAGAAAAGCGATGAAGCCAGATTGTGCTCATAGCGATTCTCAATCACCAGACTGACAATAAATTGCAGTAAACATAACGTACACAATAATATTCCGGCAGTATGTGTCGCTGCGATATGTGTCAATTCAATATTTAACGGTACACCTGCAAGTTGGACTGCGTAAATAATGAAACCGACCAGGCAGGTAAAGGCCCATATTGTCGTCAGACAGTATTCAAAAAACAGTGGCCACATTCGAAAGTTTTCTTTGCGCCATAGCCTTGTCATATTTTTGAGGAATACTTCTGCACCGCCCTGAGCCCAGCGCAGGCGCTGTTTCCACAGCCCTTTTAACGTTTCAGGCATTAATATCCAGCACAGCGCCCGTGGCTCGTAAAAAATCGTCCACTGATTCAACTGCAGCTTCCAGCTAATATCAATATCTTCGGTGATCATATCGTCACTCCAGTAACCCACTTCTGCCAGGGCGCTGCGACGAAATGCGGCAATAACACCGGAAACTGTAAATACGTTTCCATAGATACGCTGGGTCCGCTTGATCAAACCAATAATTGAGGAATACTCGCCAACCTGAATTTTACCCACCAGGGTAGAACGTGTGCGAATACGAGGATTACCGGTTACGGCACCCACACGCGGGTTGTACAACATCGGTTCCACAATATATGCCGCCGCATCGCGGTCTAATAACGCATCGCCATCAATGCACACCAGATATTCACTTTTCGCCGCGGCAGCTCCGGTTTTAAGCGCAATGGCTTTCCCCTGGTTTTGCGCCAGATGAATGACCCGCAGGTGGGGAATTTGTGCAGCCATGCGATCCAGGATGGCACGGGTTTTGTCTGTTGAACCGTCATTTACGGCAATAACTTCAATGTTCTCATAACGCTGTGCTAAAGCGGCGTGTATGGTTTCCTCAACGTTTTTCTCCTCATTAAAACAGGGAATGATAATGGAGATAGACGGATTATCTTTCAACTGGGGGGCTGGTGCGTTTTCTCCCCACGGCCAGTGGCGTTCACGATAGACCCAGAAATAGACGCCGCCAACAATCCACATAATGGACATAAAAAACGGCCAGAAGAAAACGAACCTCATCATCAGTTCACCAGAGTGAAAGTACGCTACGCATAGGGGGATGCATAACACCAGACATAATATAAAAAACGATACGATGCGATTAATCATTTTTCGGATACCAGGCTGTTGAAAACTCAGGACGAATAACGTCTATTTCAGGTTGGTTATGCAGAAAATTGTCGGGATAATAACCATAATTTTTCACTCCATTCAGTTGTAATAGGCTCATCCAGTGAGCGAGTTGTTGTGAAGAAATAGCCTGATGCTGACCATTTTTCTGCCAGTTTTGTGCCTGTAATTCTAAAATTGATTTGTCTTTAGCCTGCGGGATGCTTTTCATCTGATTGGTCAATTGTGTTAACCATTGATCAGCCAATTTTTCTGTGACGCCTTCCATATAAGGCATAGCCATAATAGCGGTCCAGTCATAGCTTTTTAGGAAATCAGCATAATTCTGTGCAAACCAGGCTTCACTTTCAGGTTGTATTACCGGAAGTGCAAAAATATTTCGTGCAGTTTTAACATGTGGACCACGAATGGCTTTTACGCGCGCACTAAGTTCTAAAGTGAAGTCAGTTAACGCACGACTTTTAAAGCGGGTCCACTGTTTAAATTGCTCCGGGTTTTGTCGAATTTCGCTCAGACTCCCGCTAAAGCCAGCTTGCTGATAAGCCGCGATAGCCGGTGCACTGGCATCTTCATAATCTGAAAGCAAAGCATCATCGTGGAACAATATGCCATCAAAAGCAGCATGTCCGGCAAGATCATCATATAACATGCCAACTTGTGCTCTGACCCTGTCATCGAAAGGAGAGAGACGGCGGTATTGTTCAGGATGAATTTGTGCTTTTTTCTCCCCAGTTGGTAAGTATTTTACTCGCGTTAATGTGGGATCTAAATCCCAGCTTAATACCGGCATCCACGCATAGATGTTTACACCTGAGCGGGTACGCAATTGCCAGGCAACCCGACTAAAAATATCTGCTTTCATTGGTAGCAAACGATTTGGAAACCAGACCTCTTTAACCAGCCCATCACCATCGGGATCAGCAAATGCTTGTAAATACACGGTAGATATTTGCATATCTTTTACCCGCTGAATTAGCACATCAATATTGCGATCCATTTGCTGGCGGTTTTCGTCATAAATGTAATCAAGATCGATATGCATTACCCGTTGTAGTGGTTTTTCCTGTACGGTAATAATTTGCTGGGCAAACTCTTTTAATGAGGGATTATTGGCGATTAATACTCGCGGAATGGAATCTAATTGCGACGCATTTGCCAAACCTGATTCAAGGGTGAAGAACATGTCATAACCGAGTTTTTTTAATTCCGCGATTGCTATGCCATTCGCTTCGCCATAAGGCCAAACAAAAACGTGTGGATTTACCTCAGCCTTTGTACGCAGGTATTCCGTCATTTTTACAGCATCCAGACGAATTCTTTCCCGGTATTCTGCTGCGGTTTCATACCGTGCGTGGTCAGTAAAATATGCACGATTTACATATACAGGCAATAAGCTGCCGGTGGCATTAGCCTGAATACCGTAGTGAGAATTCCATGTATGAGAAGCGACCTCAACGAGCCGGGAACGCGCAACTTCTCGCACTTGTTGCCACGTGGCAAAATATTCTCGATCGACCATCTCATCGCCAAATTTTACTTGTTCATCCGCTGGCGTATCGACCCAACTGCCGACGGGGGCCCATACAGCAGGCCACTGGAAGGCCTGAAGAATTGGGAAGACGCGGGTATAAAAACTCTGGTAGCCGTCATCAAAAGTCAGCACTACTGCTTTTTCCGGTAGCGGTTTTCCTCCTCGATGTGCTTCACGAATTTGAGCAATACTGACCGGTTGATAACCGTTCTCGCGCAGCCAGGCAAATTGTTCACGCAGTGCTGATGTTCGCACTGACATAAAACGCTGGTCGGCAGCTTCGTCTTCAACGTTATGCCATGAAATCGCCACAAAACCATTATGCGGCCACGGTTGCTCGGCGAGTAAAGATTCGCGATCCTGTGGCGGTATAAATGATGTTCTTGACTGGCTAATGCACGCAGTGAGCATAATTATACTCACCAGCATCAGGATATATTTATTTCCATTACGTAACATATTTATCCTTAAAATCTGAATGTCATATCGAATTCAACGTATAAGTTGTGTTCTCTGTCACCGTCATAAGGTCGTTTTTCCCAGCGTAGCGTTGCGCCAGCATCAATCACGTCATTCCAGCTAATACGTTGCCCGTAGCCGAGTTGGGTGACGACATCCGTGCCATAATGTTTTTGCCAGGAGGCACCAACACCTGCGCTGAAGATTTGCTCCCAGCTATTTTCATAGCTACGCCATAACAAATGACTTGCCTCAAATGCCGGAACAATATCGAACGTTTTTATAGGGTTGTAGTATGGAGTGTCGTGTTCTGTATTTTGTTCGTAATACAGATTGGGTAGGAAATCGACAATCAAATATGGTGAAGACCAGATGCGTTCCTGACCCTCAAGTGAGACTTCCTGACGCTGGTTACTGTCGGAAAAATCAGTGAAAGCCCAGGAGACACCGTACTTACGCCGCTCATTTTGATACCAGCGAACATAAGCCTGAGCACTGTTGCCTGTAACACCATTTTTCATTGCCCGTAATGGAACGCGGTGAGAGAGGCGTTCCAGTTGCGAACCAATACGCCAGTTATCATTAAAATCATACCAGCCAGATAGGCGCGCGCCGGGTTTATGCTCATGATTGAAAACGCGTTCAGCGTACTCCGCCTCGAGCCAGATATTACGTGACCGCCACTCAACACCCGCCAGCCAGTCGCGAACAATCCCTTTTCCTTCGCTAAATTGTCCATCGGCATAACCGAATCCAGCAAAACCGCGCCAGTTATCCTTCAGCGGTGGTGAATAAACGATGGTGGTTAAGTCGACATCATGTTTACCACTATCCGGGCCTTCGGCATCAATTCCTGTTGAACCAGCTATACGAAGCTCTGCAAGATTATGTACATCAACCGCACGTTTTAAACGTACAACGCCGGGATCTTGCGGTTCACGTTCGACAACATCGTGCGTTAAGACAGCTGCCTGCTGCCATTCTTGTAACGTTAATGCTGTCCATGCTTGTTCAACCTCCAGATTAATATTACGTGGCTCGATCACTTCTGCTTTTTTTAATTCATTTTCTGCTGCACGAGGCCAACCGCGGGCTTGTAACACACTCGCGTAATCAATGCGCAGTCCCTGATTTCCTGGTGCGTTATAAGCAAGCTCTCTGGCTATCATTTCAGCCTGAGGAAGATCATTACTATATTTTGCTACGGTTGAGAGAAACGAATGCCCCTGTAACCAGGTATCATTCGGGATGCTCGTAGGCGTGCCCATTAACCGAAGGAAAGGCGGCGAAGTATTAATGGTATGTTGGGTGACAGTTAGCGCGCCGGGATAATTTTCACTCTCCAGGTGGCTGTAAAAGAGATCCGCAAGTTCTTCATCGGATAAATCCGGGGCAATGGTCTCCTTGTGATAAAAGAGCTCTGTCATTATTGACTGTGCTTTTTTTGGCTGATGTTCTTTGAGATAAGCCGACGCAACCCAATATTGCGCCCAGGGTGGAATAATTTGCCCCGTCTTTTTTAAACGCTGATAGTGAGAAATAACGTCTTTATAACGATCGCGAGTTAATAACGCGCCAAGATGATCAACCTGAATACGCTGGTACTGGGCAGTGCGGTCAGGGTTATCATACCAAAGAATTTCTAATGCAGCGTATTGGGCGAGGGCGCGATCGGCAATGGCATAACGTTCACTTTCACTGCGCGTAGGCATAAACGACAGTCTGACCAGTTCGGCATGAATATCAGCGCGAATATCTGGCGTTAAATTGGCATCGTCAATCGCGGCAGTAAGTTGATTATTCCGTAATGCCTGCACGTATTCTGTGGGATATTGTTGCGTTAAGGCATTTTCAGGTAATGATCCTGTCATCGCCCGTAATTCATCCTCATGCCGCCCCGCCAGTTTATAGATATAGGCTTCTGCGAGTAAATTAGCTTTGTCCGGTGCTCCAGAGTTAAGCTGCTTAAGTTTAACCAGCGCAGAATCATAGTGACCCGCATCTGCCAGGGTTAAAATTTGTCCCCGTTGATAATCCTTATTTTGCGACTCCAGAGAGAGTGCCTTTTGCCACAGTGTAAGCGAGTTTTGCCATTGTTGCAGGTTACGATAAGCGACGGCGACAGCTGCATAACCACGCGCTGGTAATTGCTGATGACGGTAGCGGTTGTAAACGGTAATAACCTGTTTATCTTGCCCGGCCCATAAGGCAATCTGTAACCAGTCAGCAATTTGGTTATTACTGAGAGCTGATTTTTGTGCAAACCATAACAAAGCTGGCTGAGTATTTCCCTTGCGAGCTTCGATAATCAATGCATCATAGGCATTATTAACAGCACTCTTCGCCGCGGGACTCGCTGCTAAAAATGCGGCAGTAAGAATTTTCAAAGCCCATTTGGTTTTCGGGCACCTTTTTCTGCTACTTGAATACATCCTGTATTACTCCATGTATTGCCAAAATCTCTCTCTGTATCTAATTACAGGTAACTGAAACGAAAGATATTTTTTTTGCACATCATAATCCGTTATTAAACGCGGAAGAGAGACGTGAATTGTTGATGATGAGAAGAAGAAATGATGAGTAGAGTATCCATATAAAATCCTTTTCTCGCCCGAAAATCCATTCCAATGATGAGGATCTTCAGGAATACGGCATAAATCCCAATGCCTTTTTCAAAATAAATTAGGATTAAAATAATTAAATCAGTAAATTCCGATGCATGATATCGGATTTTTCGAAAGTCCTGATGAAATGCAGCGTTACTGTATTCACGGATTCAATTGTTATTCCTAATATATCTATGAATTAATGTTTTATAAGGATTTCCTTATAACCATTTATATGTATTTGCAAGCCTGTCTTGTCGCGAAGAATGTATAAAGCACTAAGGTAATAATAATTGCGGTCTGCAACTATCATCATTGGTATTGTTTGTGGTGGATTTTTATATTGACAACAGTACAGTTCTTATATCTATTAATGACAGAAAGGGATCTACAACCTACAGATTGGTGTAGCTTTATGGAAAAAGACTATTTGGGAATTAGTAGTACTGTATTAGTGAGTTTATTGTTTGGGCTTGCGTTGGTTTTGGTGAATAGTTGGTTCAATCAGCCAACCGTTGAGGAAGTTGTTCCACGATCAACCTATCTGATGGTTATGATTGCTTTATTTTTTATCGATACTGTTGCATTTATTTTTATGCAGTTGTATTTCATTTATGACCGTAGGCAATTTTCAAACTGTATACTTAGTTTGGCTTTTCTAAGTTGTTTGATTTACTTTATTAAAACCGTCATTATCATTCAGCAAATTATTGAGGGGCGTTTGACAAGCAGTGTTGTTCAAAATGACATTGCAATTTATTATTTGTTTCGTCAGATGAGTTTGTGCGTATTAATATTTCTGGCATTGGTAAATAAAGTTAGTGAAAACACAAAACAGCGCAATTTGTTTTCCAAAAAAGTGACTTTGTGCATAACTTTGTTTTTTGTTCTTGGGGGGCCGATAGTTGCTCACATATTTTCTAGCCATTATGAGAGCTACGATTTACACATTGCCGAGTTAACCAATGAAAATGGTCAGGTGGTTTGGAAAGCCTCATATGTTACCATAATGATTTTCATGTGGTTAACCTTGCTTTCGGTTAATCTATACTTTAATGGTTTACGCTGTGATATCTGGAACGGGGTGTCGGTGATTGCTTTTTGTGCCGTGCTGTACAATATCTCTCTGTTATTTATGAGCAGGTATAGCGTGTCCATTTGGTATATTAGTCGCACTATTGAAGTAGTCAGTAAGTTAACCGTTTTGGTAATTTTTATGTGCCATATATTCAGTGCGCTACGAGTAACAAAGGACATTGCACATCGCGATCCCTTAACCAATATATTTAACAGAAATTATTTTTTTAATGAACTGACGGTTCAATCAGCATCGGCCAAAAAAACACCTTATTGCGTCATGATTATGGATATTGACCACTTCAAAAAAGTCAACGACACCTGGGGACATCCGGTTGGCGATCAAGTGATAAAGACAGTGGTGAATATCATTGGGAAAAGCATACGACCAGATGACCTTTTAGCGCGCGTTGGCGGCGAAGAGTTTGGCGTCTTGCTGACGGAGATCGATACTGAATGTGCGAAAGCTTTAGCGGAAAGGATTCGGGAAAATGTTGAACGTTTAACTGGCGATAATCCTGAATACGCCATACCACAAAAAGTGACGATTAGTATTGGCGCTGTTGTAACGCAGAAAAATGAGTTAAACCCTAAGGAGATCTATCAACTGGCTGATAACGCACTTTACGAGGCGAAAGAGACCGGGCGTAATAAGGTGGTAGTAAAAGAGGCAGAAATTCTTATCAACCGCAAGGATGATGAATGAGTCTGTCGCCAGTTGTCGACCTCCGCTTGGGGCTTCTCATCCCCCCGGTGTGTGCAATATACGAAAAAAAAGCCCGTACTTTCGTACGAGCTCTTCTTTAAAGATGGCGGTGAGGGGGGGATTCGAACCCCCGATACGTTGCCGTATACACACTTTCCAGGCGTGCTCCTTCAGCCACTCGGACACCTCACCAAATTGTTGTTCCTGTCTTGCTGGAACGGGCGCTAATTTAGGGAAATCATGACCTGAGGTCAACAAACTTTTTTAAAAAATCGCGCGTTTATTCAAACTTCAATCAATATGCAGTTTTAATAAGCGAAATCTGCTTTTTTTGCCACCGACCACGGATTTGTTATGCTGGTGGCTTTTGTAGATCATAACGATAAGTGCGAATAAATTTCGCGCAACGCTTTTCGGGAGTCAGTATGGATATCATCTTTTATCACCCAACGTTCGATACCCAATGGTGGATTGAGGCACTGCGCAAAGCTATTCCTCAGGCAAGAGTCAGAGCATGGAAAAGCGGAGATAATGACTCTGCTGATTATGCTTTAGTCTGGCATCCTCCAGTTGAAATGCTGGCAGGGCGCGATCTTAAAGCGGTGTTCGCACTCGGGGCCGGTGTTGATTCTATTTTGAGCAAGCTACAGGCACACCCTGAAATGCTGAAGCCTTCTGTTCCACTTTTTCGCCTGGAAGATACCGGTATGGGCGAGCAAATGCAGGAATATGCTGTCAGTCAGGTGCTGCATTGGTTTCGACGTTTTGACGATTATCGCATCCAGCAAAATAGTTCGCATTGGCAACCGCTTCCTGAATATCATCGGGAAGATTTTACCATCGGCATTTTGGGCGCAGGCGTACTGGGCAGTAAAGTTGCTCAGAGTCTGCAAACCTGGCGCTTTCCGCTGCGTTGCTGGAGTCGAACCCGTAAATCGTGGCCTGGCGTGCAAAGCTTTGCCGGACGGGAAGAACTGTCTGCATTTCTGAGCCAATGCCGGGTATTGATTAATCTGTTACCGAATACCCCTGAAACCGTCGGCATTATTAATCAACAATTACTCGAAAAATTACCGGATGGCGCGTATCTCCTCAGCCTGGCGCGTGGTGTTCATGTCGTGGAAGATGACCTGCTCGCGGCGCTGGATAGCGGCAAAGTTAAAGGCGCAATGCTGGATGTTTTTAATCGTGAACCCTTACCGCCGGAAAGTCCGCTCTGGCAACATCCACGCGTGACGATAACACCACATGTCGCCGCGATTACCCGTCCCGCTGAAGCTGTGGATTACATTTCGCGCACCATTGCCCAGCTCGAAAAAGGGGAGAGGGTCTGCGGGCAAGTCGACCGCGCACGCGGCTACTAATAAAGCATCAGGTTTCCTGCTATCCTTGGCGGGAATTGAATACAGGAGAGAGTTATGTATCCCGTCGACCTTCATATGCATACCGTTGCCAGCACGCATGCATATAGCACATTGAGTGATTACATTGCCCAGGCCAAACAAAAGGGCATTAAACTTTTTGCGATCACCGATCATGGCCCGGATATGGAAGATGCGCCGCATCACTGGCACTTCATTAACATGCGTATCTGGCCGCGAGTGGTTGATGGGGTAGGGATCCTGCGCGGCATCGAAGCTAACATTAAAAATGTTGATGGTGAAATTGATTGCAGCGGCAAAATGTTTGATTCGCTGGATCTGATTATTGCCGGTTTTCATGAGCCGGTTTTTGCGCCACATGACAAAGCGACCAATACACAAGCGATGATCGCCACTATCGCCAGCGGCAATGTGCATATAATAAGCCATCCCGGAAACCCGAAATATGAAATAGATGTTAAAGCCGTTGCTGAAGCAGCCGCGAAACATCAGGTGGCGCTGGAAATCAATAATTCCTCTTTTTTACACTCACGTAAGGGAAGTGAAGACAATTGTCGTGCGGTAGCCGCAGCGGTACGTGACGCTGGAGGTTGGGTGGCATTAGGCTCGGATTCTCACACCGCGTTTACCATGGGTGAATTTGAAGAGTGTCTTAAAATCCTCGACGCGGTAGATTTTCCGCAAGAGCGCATTTTGAATGTTTCTCCGCGCCGCTTACTGAACTTCCTTGAATCTCGCGGTATGGCACCGATTGCGGAATTTGCAGACCTTTAATTACTAGTAATGGAAATATATTAATGAACGAGTTTTCTATCCTCTGTCGTGTGCTGGGTTCGCTCTATTACCGCCAACCACAAGATCCTTTACTGGTGCCGCTGTTTACCCTGATTCGTGAGGGGAAACTGGCTGCGAACTGGCCACTGGAGCAGGATGAGTTGCTGACACGTTTGCAGAAAAGCTGTGATATGACGCAAGTCTCTGCCGATTACAATGCGTTGTTTATCGGCGATGAATGTGCTGTGCCGCCATATCGTAGCGCATGGGTTGAGGGCGCGACGGAAGCGGAAGTGCGCGCTTTTCTTTCCGAACGGGGGATGCCATTAGCGGATACGCCAGCCGATCACATCGGCACATTGCTGCTCGCGGCTTCCTGGCTGGAAGATCAGTCAACGGAAGATGAGAGCGAAGCACTGGAAACACTGTTCAGTGAGTATCTGTTACCCTGGTGTGGTGCGTTCCTTGGTAAAGTGGAGGCCCATGCAACTACGCCTTTTTGGCGCACCATGGCACCGCTAACCCGCGATGCTATTAGTGCAATGTGGGACGAGCTGGAAGAAGATTTTGAAGAGTAAATGTGATCTGCATCACTCATAACTGCAACAGATAATTTGTTGTTGCATAAAATGTGTGCTCGATCTCATTCATGGCCGCGTTTTCTGATATCATGCGCGGCATGAACATACTTCTCTCTATTGCAATCACAACAGGCATTCTCTCCGGTATCTGGGGATGGGTGGCTGTTTCCCTGGGCTTACTAAGCTGGGCGGGCTTCCTGGGCTGTACGGCCTACTTTGCCTGCCCGCAAGGTGGGCTGAAAGGGCTGGCGATCTCCGCTGCAACCCTGCTTAGTGGCGTGGTGTGGGCGATGGTCATTATTTACGGTAGTGCACTGGCACCACATCTGGAAATTCTCGGTTATGTCATAACCGGTATTGTCGCGTTTCTGATGTGTATTCAGGCGAAACAGCTGCTGCTTTCATTTGTTCCGGGAACGTTTATAGGCGCATGCGCGACGTTTGCCGGGCAGGGTGACTGGAAACTGGTGTTACCTTCGCTGGCACTCGGGTTGATATTTGGTTACGCAATGAAAAACAGCGGCCTGTGGCTGGCGGCGCGTAGTACGAAGACCGCTCACCGTGAGCAGCAAATCAAAAATAAAGCGTGAGGGGCACTCACGCTTTCGCTTAAACAGTAAAATGCCGGATTATTAATTCCGGCATTTTTATCTATCAGGATTCCGGTGGAACCGACATATGGCGGTATTTCACCAGAATGTCGTTCTGCCGTTCTGCTTTGTTCTGCAAATCCCACAGACCACGGTCAATACCATCATTAATCAGGAAAATGACCCCTGTTTCGATAGCCGACATCAGGCACAGCATAACGGGTTCGTTCGAGGTGTAACCCACTTCCCCTTCCAGCAAGCGCTGGTAGTCAATAAAGCGGAAAACCCCGGCCTGAACTTCATAGGAAAGTATCGTCTTACTGGTGTTCACCGAGGAGAGGATCTCACCGGTACTCACATTGACGACACGCAGGTTCACGGCAATCTGATCAAGCTGGTATTGCGTGTCGGCACCGATCCCAAAATATCTTGCCCCAACACCGCCCGATTTAACGTTGCTTTCATAACCGATAATCGAACCTTCAACCATGATATTTGCCGCCGTTAAAGACTGCAGCGGGATTCGGTTATTAATGGCAACCGTACCGTTTTCTTGTGCCGCACGAATAATCTTGCGCTCGTTAAGCAGGTTTTGTAAGCCCTGGCGCTCCAGCGGTATAAACCAGCGAGAATCTTTCAATGCCGTGACCAGCATTGCCGTGGCGCTTTGCGGAACAGCAGTGGAGAAGTTACTTGCCGGGTAAGGTTTAAATTGCCCGGTTTCGTCCTGAATGTTGTATACCGAAACAAAGATCTTACCCGTCGGCGCTGGCAGATGGGTCAAATCTTTGTAGCTCTGAGCACGAGGCATTAATGTCGGTCTGGCGGCCTCTTTAGGCGGGGCGGTTAAGCATCCGCTCAGTAACATGACGGCAACCAAAAGAAATAAGCGCTGCATGATTATTTTCCTTATGAAGCTGGGGCTTAAAAATCGGTTGAGTTATTTTGTAAACCCGAAACCTGGATGGTCGAGGTTTGTCCGGTTTTACGATCTGTCACGTTCAACTGCAATTGACCATCGCGGTTAGCAATATCAACAATATAATCGTTGGTCACCATGCGGCCCGGTTTACCGGTATTAATATTCGACAGTAGCCCACCTAAAATTTGTGACTGGATGGCCTGAGTAAAGTTATCTAACGCTGAGGGTGTTTCAATACCATAGTCATCGTTATAGCTCGGATCTTTATACGAGTTTTGTGCCTGGGCGCTATTTAATAAAAAAGCGCCATTATTTGGGTTACCACCAAAGTTTGGATTACGGAACTGAAAAGTCATGGTTCCAGCCCAACTTAATGGCGAAATAAGCATGAGTAGAACTACTGCATGTTTGACACGCATTGCAGCCTCCGAACAATTTTTTATTTAAAATTCATCATGCGCCAAATCGCCCGTACTTAATAACGCCTGATTTATCTGGCGACGATTTAGTGCTTCTTCAGTTTGAATCAGTGCAAAGACGACAGTTTTTTCGAAGTCTCTTTTCAACGGGAATAAAAAAGTCTGGAAAATAACGTCCTGATTGACCGTTATAGTGATCCAACTTCCCCATCGTGCACTGGGCCTTTCATTAATCGTTAAGTTACCCGTATAGTCACTTTCCCATTTATCACTAAAGGCTCGGTAAAAATCATGGCCAATAGATGAAACAGTATGGTCAGTTAACAATCCCGGGACTTCTACCTCAACGGCGTGAAGATTCCCTGCGGCGAACAGAAATTCTGCCGCCACAATCCAGCGTAAATAACGTTTCATGGCTTTATCGCCTGAGGTTATCGTTTGCCCAGGAAACCGCTTGTGTCCGGTTTTTTACAGCTATCTTCTTGAAAAGGTTATAAAGATGCGTTTTAACCGTATTTTCGCTGATGAACAACGAACGAGCGATCTCGTTATTAGACGCGCCGATACGCAGCTTATTCAGGATCTCTTTTTCCCGATGAGTAAGGAGGGCTGATTCCGTGCTGTTATAACGATAGTTACCCGAATGCGTAATCAGGTAGCTGGCAAGCTTTTGCGTAAAGTAGCATTCGCCGCGCAGGACGCCTTGCAACCCATTGACAACACGTTCTTGATCCTCCATGGCATAAAAAACGCCGTTGATATGAGGCCAGTTTTCAATGTCGCGGTACGGGTAATCTTCAGGCGTATTTAGCAACAATATTTTGATATTGTTGTTTTTCCTGCTCAAAGTATCCTGCCAATAATGGATAAGCTTTTTATCCGCTTCCATCATATCCAGAAGAATAATAGAGCCTGAAGATATATCGTCCAGAGAACGTTGAATATTATGTAATTTTCCTGTAATTGCCAGCGATTGTTTAAGGTGCTGCAAGAGAGCTGTCGCCTGCAAAGAAGGTTTAGTGATCAACAATAATGTATGACCATGAATACTATGGACTTCATTAAACATGATGAAACCCCGCTTTTTTTATTGATCGCACACCTGACAGCTGCCTCTAAAATAGAAGCACCAGAAGTACTGACAGATGTTGCACTGCTGTGTGTAGTAATAAATCAGCCCTAAATGGGTAAAATATAAAACTAATGGATTACATCTGATTTCAATCTAGCCATTACAAATCTTAAATCAAGTGTTAAACATGTAACTAAATGTAACTCGTTATATTGAAATGTTAATCTTAAGGTTTTATTAAGTTTAGAAATGATAGAAAAGTTGTACATTTAGTTTTTATTGCACAATTTTAAAAAATCATACAAATGGTGCTAACTTGCTAATAATGCATATAAAAAATATTTCGGTGTAGTCCTTTCGTCATGTAAAACGTTCTTGTTTTTTCTCTACACCTCCTTGGACAATTTTTTACTGCAAAAAGACGAGGTTTGTCACGGCTTGTGCGCAAGACATATCGCAGCAATCAGCGACGGGCAAGAAGAATGGCTGTCTGGTGATTTTTGATTGCGAAAAACGGAGATTTAAAAGAAAACAAAATATTTTTTTGCGTAGATAACAGCGTATTTACGTGGGTTTTAATACTTTGGTATGAACAAAAAAAGAAAAATACAACGCGCGGGTGAGTTATTAAAAATATTTCCGCAGACATACTTTCCATCGTAACGCAGCGTTAACAAAATACAGGTTGCGTTAACAACCAAGTTGAAATGATTTAATTTCTTAAATGTACGACCAGGTCCAGGGTGACAACATGAAAAACAAATTGTTATTTATGATGTTAACAATACTGGGTGCGCCTGGGATTGCAGCCGCAGCAGGTTATGATTTAGCTAATTCAGAATATAACTTCGCGGTAAATGAATTGAGTAAGTCTTCATTTAATCAGGCAGCCATAATTGGTCAAGCTGGGACTAATAATAGTGCTCAGTTACGGCAGGGAGGCTCAAAACTTTTGGCGGTTGTTGCGCAAGAAGGTAGTAGCAACCGGGCAAAGATTGACCAGACAGGAGATTATAACCTTGCATATATTGATCAGGCGGGCAATGCCAACGATGCCAGTATTTCGCAAGGTGCTTATGGTAATACTGCGATGATTATCCAGAAAGGTTCTGGTAATAAAGCAAATATTACACAGTATGGTACTCAAAAAACGGCAATTGTAGTGCAGAGACAGTCGCAAATGGCTATTCGCGTGACACAACGTTAATTTCCATTCGACTTTTAAATCAATCCGATGGGGGTTTTACATGAAACTTTTAAAAGTAGCAGCAATTGCAGCAATCGTATTCTCTGGTAGCGCTCTGGCAGGTGTTGTTCCTCAGTACGGCGGCGGCGGTAACCACGGTGGTGGCGGTAATAATAGCGGCCCAAATTCAGAGCTGAACATTTACCAGTACGGTGGCGGTAACTCTGCTCTTGCTCTGCAAGCTGACGCCCGTAACTCTGATCTGACCATTACCCAGCACGGCGGCGGTAACGGCGCAGATGTTGGCCAAGGTTCTGATGACAGCTCAATCGATCTGACTCAGCGTGGTTTCGGCAACAGCGCTACTCTTGATCAGTGGAATGGTAAAGATTCTACTATGACTGTTAAACAGTTTGGTGGCGGTAACGGTGCTGCTGTTGACCAGACTGCATCTAACTCCAGCGTTAACGTCACTCAGGTTGGCTTTGGTAACAACGCGACCGCTCATCAGTACTAATACATCCTCTGTATTAAAGAAACAGGGCGCAAGCCCTGTTTTTTTTCGGGAGAAGAATATGAATGCGTTATTACTCCTTGCGGCACTTTCCAGTCAGATAACCTTTAATACGACCCAGCAAGGGGATATGTACACCATTATTCCTGAAGTCACTCTTACTCAATCTTGTCTGTGCAGAGTACAAATATTGTCCCTGCGCGAAGGCAGTTCAGGGCAAAGTCAGACGAAGCAAGAAAAGACCCTCTCATTGCCTGCTAATCAACCCATTGCTTTGACGAAGTTGAGTTTAAATATTTCCCCGGACGATCGGGTGAAAATAGTTGTTACTGTTTCTGATGGACAGTCACTTCATTTATCACAACAATGGCCGCCCTCTTCAGAAAAGTCTTAATTTGTTGAAATATCGAGCATAAGATGAATCTGGAGAGAATGGTCTGCTGCGGATCAGCCAACCTGAAAGTATGGATAACACAACCCTCAAGGATGACTAATCATTGAGGAAATAGAATAAATGTTCAGACCTTTTTTAAACTCTCTTATGCTCGGCAGTTTGTTTTTTCCTTTTATTGCCATCGCAGGAAGCACCGCGCAAGGGGGCGTGATCCATTTTTATGGCCAAATTGTGGAACCAGCATGTGACGTCAGCACCCAGTCATCACCCGTAGAAATGAACTGCCCACAGAATGGCTCTGTTCCGGGCAGAACCTATTCCAGCAAAGCGTTAATGAGCGGCAATGTCAAAAACGCGCAAATAGCCTCAGTAAAAGTGCAGTATCTTGATAAACAGAAAAAGCTGGCTGTAATGAACATCGAATATAACTAAGTTTCTGAACAACTCACCTTGCTGAGCAGAAAAATGCGATTTAACCAAAAAGCCTGCTGTACACTTAAGAAACAAGAAGGTGTAAGGAGGCGTTATGAAAACGCGTATTCATGTTGTGCAGGGTGATATTACCAAACTGGCCGTTGATGTGATTGTGAATGCGGCTAATCCGTCATTAATGGGAGGCGGCGGCGTCGATGGGGCCATTCATCGCGCAGCGGGTCCGGCGCTGCTGGATGCCTGTTTAAAAGTCAGGCAACAGCAGGGCGATTGCCCTACGGGGCATGCCGTTATTACGCTTGCAGGCGATCTTCCCGCTAAAGCCGTAGTGCACACCGTCGGGCCAGTCTGGCGTGGTGGTGAACAAAACGAAGACCAGCTTTTGCAGGATGCCTATCTCAATAGCCTACGACTGGTGGCGGCAAACAGCTATACGTCAGTGGCTTTTCCTGCAATTAGTACTGGGGTTTATGGTTACCCTCGTGCGGCAGCGGCTGAAATCGCAGTAAAAACCGTTTCAGAATTTATTACCCGTCACGCTTTACCCGAACAGGTATACTTTGTCTGTTATGATGAAGAAAACGCCCACCTCTACGAAAGACTCCTTACTCAACAAGGAGATGAATGATTTGCCCCGGCTGGCGAGCGCGGTGCTGCCACTGTGTTCGCAACATCCCGGTCAGTGTGGCCTTTTTCCTCTGGAGAAAAGTCTGGATGCGTTTGCCGCCCGGTATCGTCTGGCCGAAATAGCAGAGCATACGCTGGATGTTCAGTATTACATCTGGCAGGACGATATGTCGGGTCGATTACTGTTTTCCGCCCTGTTAGCCGCAGCAAAGCGTGGCGTTCGCGTCCGTTTGTTGCTGGACGACAACAATACACCCGGACTTGACGACATTTTACGCTTGCTTGACAGTCATCCCCGCATTGAAGTCCGGCTTTTTAATCCTTTCTCGTTTCGCTTGCTACGTCCGCTTGGTTATATCACCGACTTTTCCCGTCTCAATCGCCGTATGCACAATAAAAGTTTCACTGTCGATGGCGTGGTGACGCTGGTAGGGGGGCGAAATATTGGTGATGCCTATTTTGGTGCAGGGGAAGAGCCACTTTTTTCGGATTTAGATGTCATGGCAATAGGACCAGTTGTAGAGGACGTTGCCGATGATTTCGCCCGCTACTGGTATTGCAAATCGGTTTCACCCCTACAGCAGGTGCTGGATGTCCCGGAAGGTGAAATGGCGGATCGCATCGAGTTACCCGCCTCCTGGCATAACGATGCCATGACGCATCGTTATTTACGCAAAATGGAATCCAGCCCGTTTATAAATCATCTGGTTGATGGAACGTTGCCGCTTATCTGGGCGAAAACACGTTTATTAAGTGATGATCCGGCGAAAGGGGAAGGCAAGGCAAAACGGCATTCACTGTTACCGCAGCGCCTGTTCGATATCATGGGCTCACCCAGTGAACGCATCGATATTATCTCTTCCTATTTTGTACCGACACGCGCAGGTGTGGCGCAACTCTTACGTATGGTGAGAAAAGGGGTAAAGATTGCGATCCTAACCAATTCTCTTGCCGCTAACGATGTTGCTGTCGTCCATGCCGGATACGCGCGCTGGCGCAAAAAATTGCTCCGCTACGGCGTGGAATTATATGAACTCAAGCCGACGCGTGAACAAAGTAGTACGTTACACGATCGCGGCATAACCGGTAATTCCGGTGCCAGCCTGCATGCTAAAACCTTTAGCATCGATGGTAAAACGGTGTTTATCGGCTCTTTCAATTTCGATCCACGTTCGACATTGCTCAATACTGAAATGGGCTTCGTGATAGAGAGCGAAACGCTGGCACAGTTAATTGATAAACGCTTTATTCAGAGCCAGTATGATGCGGCCTGGCAGCTCCGTCTGGACAGGTGGGGACGGATCAACTGGGTTGATCGTCATGCAAAGAAAGAGATTGTTCTCAAAAAAGAACCCGCCACCAGTTTCTGGAAGCGGGTTATGGTCAGACTGGCGTCGATATTGCCCGTGGAATGGTTATTGTAAACGCGGCTTAACGGGCTGGTGCTTTATCGTTCTCACGCTTAACAACCGGTTTACCAGAGAACAAAAACTTCAGTAACGGGATGCGTAAATGAATTTCATACAGAATTATCGCAATCCCTACTACGAATATCAGGCCACAGAGAAAACCAAGCCAGTTGGAGGTGATGTGCGGTGTAATGTACGCGCCGAAAAACAGCGTTAACGGGTGGTGAACCAGATAGATAAACAGCGATGCATTAACAAAGTAAGTCACCCGCGCTGACTGGAAGTTAAGCAAACGGTGGCCGAAGGAGAAGACCACATTCACCATCCACAGACCGAGGACCATGGTGATCACAGACTCGGTTTCGTACATCCTGGCATCGCCACTGCCATAGCGCTGGTTGAGTAAGTAAGCGACAAATGCCAATGCTGCTGCAAGGGTACAGCCACGAGACGGCGTGGTAAACAAGGCTTTAAGATGAGGGAAAATGAAAGCCAGTGCGCCTAGGATAAAGAACGGCAAATAAAATAGCGTTTGCATGACAATAAAATTGAACATGCCATTACTCAGAATGGGCGGATACACAATAAAAATCGTTCTTCTTATTACCGCATAACCGATGCCGAGGCACAAAAAAATCACCGATAGTTTTACCATCGAGAATTTTTTATTCGTTTTATCAGAATTTTCTAAATTATTTCTGATGCGTTTAAATATCCATACGCACAGCGTCGTCATGACTACTAACACCAGTAAAAACCACAGGTGTGATATTAATTCCCAGGCCAACGTATTATATTTGTCATACAATGATAGCCCAGGCCAACTTTCCGCTTTCCCTTTGACGTATTGCAGCATAATAAATTGCGGTAATGTCAGTAGGGGGATGGCTGTTAACATCGGGATACCTACACGTTCGACACGTACTTTCCACCATTTTTTCAAGGGATAGCGTAAAAAAAGCATGTAGGAAAAGTAGCCGGATATAACGAAAAATACCTGCATGCGGAACGAGTGGATGAAGTCATTAAAAAGGGTCAGCCACAATGACGGTTCGGCGCTATTCACATGCCATGTATGGCTCGAATAGATTAAAGAAATATGAAAAGGGATCCCTAACAACATCAGCCAGGCGCGGATGGAGTCGAGGAAATATTCACGTTGCGCGGGTACTGGATTCATATATGGTTAACTAATCTCGGATTTTTCGTCTTATCCCTGTCGGGTTATGCCTTTAGGCTTGTTGCCATAGCGACACCGACCTGACCGCGCCAGACGCAGGCTTCAAGGTTTTTATGCATAGCATCATCGCTACCACTAACCAGAATGGAAGCGTCTGTAAGACGGTTGATAAATAAATTTGCTGGCAAACCCTACACGAAGTCGATGCTTCTGTCTTTAGGAGAAGCACGGAAAGTGAAAACGGTTGCAATCAGGTGCTTAATCCATGAGCCAGCGTGCTGAACGATACCGGGATTCTGTTGTCGGAATGGCTGGTTATCCATTAAAATAGATCGGATCGATATAAGCACACAAAGGGGGAAGTGCTTACTAATTATGAAACATAAACTACAAATGATGAAAATGCGTTGGTTGAGTGCTGCAGTAATGTTAACCCTGTATACATCTTCAAGCTGGGCTTTCAGTATTGATGATGTCGCAAAGCAAGCTCAATCCTTAGCCGGGAAAGGCTATGAGGCGCCTAAAAGCAACTTGCCCTCCGTTTTCCGCGACATGAAATACGCGGACTATCAGCAGATCCAGTTTAATCATGACAAAGCGTACTGGAACAATCTGAAGACCCCATTCAAACTCGAGTTCTACCATCAGGGTATGTACTTCGATACCCCGGTCAAAATAAATGAAGTGACTGCCACCGCAGTCAAACGAATCAAATACAGCCCGGATTATTTCACTTTCGGCGATGTTCAGCATGACAAAGACACGGTAAAAGACCTTGGTTTCGCCGGTTTTAAAGTGCTTTACCCGATCAACAGCAAAGATAAAAACGATGAAATCGTCAGCATGCTCGGGGCCAGCTATTTCCGCGTGATTGGTGCAGGTCAGGTTTATGGCCTTTCTGCCCGCGGCCTGGCAATTGATACCGCCTTGCCATCGGGTGAAGAATTTCCACGCTTCAAAGAGTTCTGGATCGAGCGTCCAAAACCGACTGATAAACGTTTAACCATTTATGCATTGCTTGACTCGCCGCGCGCGACAGGTGCTTACAAATTCGTAGTTATGCCAGGGCGTGACACGGTTGTGGATGTGCAGTCGAAAATCTATCTGCGCGATAAAGTCGGCAAACTGGGGGTTGCACCGTTAACCAGTATGTTCCTGTTTGGGCCGAACCAACCGTCGCCTGCAAATAACTATCGTCCGGAGTTGCACGACTCTAACGGTCTGTCTATCCATGCTGGTAATGGCGAATGGATCTGGCGTCCGTTGAATAACCCGAAACATTTAGCGGTCAGCAGCTTCTCGATGGAAAACCCGCAAGGCTTCGGTCTGTTGCAGCGCGGTCGTGATTTCTCCCGCTTTGAAGATCTCGATGATCGTTACGATCTTCGTCCAAGCGCATGGGTGACTCCGAAAGGGGAGTGGGGCAAAGGCAGCGTTGAACTGGTGGAAATTCCAACTAACGATGAAACCAACGATAACATCGTCGCTTACTGGACGCCGGATCAGCTGCCGGAGCCGGGTAAAGAGATGAACTTTAAATACACCATCACCTTCAGCCGTGATGAAGACAAACTGCATGCGCCAGATAACGCATGGGTGCAACAAACGCGTCGTTCAACGGGGGATGTGAAGCAGTCGAACCTGATTCGCCAGCCTGACGGTACTATCGCCTTTGTGGTCGATTTTACCGGCGCAGAGATGAAAAAACTGCCAGAGGATACCCCGGTCACAGCGCAAACCAGCATTGGTGATAATGGTGAGATAGTTGAAAGCACGGTGCGCTATAACCCGGTTACCAAAGGCTGGCGTCTGGTGATGCGTGTGAAAGTGAAAGATGCCAAGAAAACCACTGAAATGCGTGCTGCGCTGGTGAATGCCGATCAGACGTTGAGTGAAACCTGGAGCTACCAGTTACCTGCCAATGAATAAGACAACTGAGTACATTGACGCAATGCCCATCGCCGCAAGCGAGAAAGCGGCATTGCCGAAGACTGATATCCGCGCCGTTCATCAGGCGCTGGATGCCGAACACCGCACCTGGGCGCGGGAGGATGACTCCCCGCAAGGCTCGGTAAAGGCGCGTCTGGAACAAGCCTGGCCAGATTCACTTGCTGATGGACAGTTAATTAAAGATGACGAAGGGCGCGATCAGCTTAAGGCGATGCCAGAAGCAAAACGCTCCTCGATGTTTCCCGACCCGTGGCGTACCAACCCGGTAGGCCGTTTCTGGGATCGCCTGCGTGGACGCGATGTGACGCCGCGCTATCTGGCTCGTTTGACCAAAGAAGAGCAGGAGAGCGAGCAAAAGTGGCGTACCGTCGGTACCATCCGCCGTTACATTCTGTTGATCCTGACGCTCGCGCAAACTGTCGTCGCGACCTGGTATATGAAGACCATTCTTCCTTATCAGGGTTGGGCGCTGATTAATCCTATGGATATGGTTGGTCAGGATGTGTGGGTTTCCTTTATGCAGCTTCTGCCTTATATGCTGCAAACCGGTATCCTGATCCTCTTTGCGGTACTGTTCTGTTGGGTGTCCGCCGGATTCTGGACGGCGTTGATGGGCTTCCTGCAACTGCTTATTGGTCGCGATAAATACAGTATATCTGCGTCAACAGTTGGCGATGAACCATTAAACCCGGAGCATCGCACGGCGTTGATCATGCCTATCTGTAACGAAGACGTGAACCGTGTTTTTGCTGGCTTGCGTGCAACGTGGGAATCAGTAAAAGCCACTGGGAATGCCAAACACTTTGATGTCTACATTCTGAGTGACAGTTATAACCCGGATATCTGCGTCGCAGAGCAAAAAGCCTGGATGGAGCTTATCGCTGAAGTCGGTGGCGAAGGTCAGATTTTCTATCGCCGCCGCCGCCGTCGCGTGAAGCGTAAAAGCGGTAATATCGATGACTTCTGCCGTCGCTGGGGCAGCCAGTACAGCTATATGGTGGTGCTGGATGCTGACTCGGTAATGACCGGTGATTGTTTGTGCGGCCTGGTGCGCCTGATGGAAGCCAACCCGAACGCCGGGATCATTCAGTCGTCGCCGAAAGCGTCCGGTATGGATACGCTGTATGCGCGCTGTCAGCAGTTCGCGACCCGCGTGTATGGGCCACTGTTCACTGCCGGTTTGCACTTCTGGCAACTTGGTGAGTCGCACTACTGGGGGCATAACGCGATTATCCGCGTGAAACCGTTTATCGAGCACTGCGCACTGGCTCCGCTGCCGGGCGAAGGTTCCTTTGCCGGTTCAATCCTGTCACATGATTTCGTGGAAGCGGCGTTGATGCGCCGTGCAGGTTGGGGGGTCTGGATTGCTTACGATCTCCCAGGTTCTTATGAAGAATTGCCGCCTAACTTGCTTGATGAGCTAAAACGTGACCGCCGCTGGTGCCACGGTAACCTGATGAACTTCCGTCTGTTCCTGGTGAAGGGTATGCACCCGGTTCACCGTGCGGTGTTCCTGACGGGCGTGATGTCTTATCTCTCCGCTCCGTTGTGGTTTATGTTCCTTGCGCTCTCTACTGCATTGCAGGTAGTACATGCGTTGACCGAACCGCAATACTTCCTGCAACCACGGCAGTTGTTCCCGGTATGGCCGCAGTGGCGTCCTGAGCTGGCGATTGCACTTTTTGCTTCGACTATGGTGCTGTTGTTCCTGCCGAAGTTATTGAGCATTTTGCTTATCTGGTGCAAAGGAACGAAAGAATACGGCGGCTTCTGGCGCGTTACATTATCGTTGCTGCTGGAAGTGCTGTTTTCCGTGCTGCTGGCTCCGGTACGCATGCTGTTCCATACGGTTTTCGTCGTCAGCGCGTTCCTTGGCTGGGAAGTGGTGTGGAATTCACCGCAGCGTGATGATGACTCCACTTCCTGGGGTGAAGCGTTCAAACGCCACGGCTCACAGCTGCTGTTAGGGTTAGTGTGGGCTGTTGGGATGGCGTGGCTGGATCTGCGTTTCCTGTTCTGGCTGGCTCCGATTGTCTTCTCGTTGATCCTGTCACCGTTTGTTTCGGTGATTTCCAGCCGTGCCACCGTTGGTCTGCGCACCAAACGCTGGAAACTGTTCCTGATCCCGGAAGAGTATTCACCGCCGCAGGTGCTGGTTGATACCGATCGGTTCCTTGAGATGAACCGTCAACGCTCCCTTGATGATGGTTTTATGCACGCAGTGTTTAACCCGTCATTCAACGCTCTGGCAACCGCAATGGCGACCGCGCGTCACCGCGCCAGTAAGGTGCTGGAAATCGCCCGTGACCGCCACGTTGAACAGGCGCTGAACGAGACGCCAGAGAAGCTGAATCGCGATCGTCGCCTGGTGCTGCTAAGCGATCCGGTGACGATGGCCCGTCTGCATTTCCGCGTCTGGAATTCCCCTGAGAGATATTCTTCATGGGTGAGTTATTACGAAGGGATAAAGCTCAATCCACTGGCATTGCGTAAACCGGATGCGGCTTCGCAATAAAAACGTAGTTGCCTGATGCGCTACGCTTATCAGGCCTACATCGCTCCTGCAATGTATTGATTTTGCAAGATTTTGTGGGTCGGATAAGGCGTTCACGCCACATCTGGCAAAAACAACGAGCCAATAAAAATACCGGCGTTATGCCGGTATTTTTTTACGGAAGAGGTATCAAATGCGTTTAATTGTGGTGAGCATCATGGTGACCTTGCTGAGTGGCTGTGGCAGCATTATTAGTCGCACTATACCGGGGCAGGGGCATGGCAACCAATATTATCCCGGTGTGCAATGGGATGTGCGTGACTCCGCCTGGCGTTATGTCACGATCCTTGATCTGCCATTCTCCCTGGTTTTTGATACTTTACTGCTGCCGATCGACATTCATCATGGCCCGTATGAGTAATTAACGTTCATCCCACTCATCAGCTGCTGCGCGTCCTTCCTCAGTATCCAGCGGTGGCTCAAGCTGAAATTCCCCCTCATCCCATTCATGTAATGTATTCTCTTCCTGCCACTCCTGGCGGATCTCTATCTCATCATAGTCGCCATCAAAAACACTTTGCGCGGCTTCACCGCTAAGCATAGGTAAACATTCACCTTCTTCCCCTTCGTCGGCAAAAAACTCAACTTGCCACATGATGTCGCCGTCCTGCAAAACGTATTTTTGGGCATTGAACTGTTGCACATTCGCGTTTTCGGCGTCGATGCCGGGGTTGTCTGCAAGAAATTCTTCGCGTGCAGCGTCAATGGCTTCTTCAAGCGTTGCGTACATGGTCATCACGATTCTCCCTTTGAGTTGATGAGGTTTCAGGGAAAAGGATAGCTGATTCTCCGCTTTTGCAAGTATGAAAGGCGAAAAATCAGTTCGATACCTGGGGTATTCGACGACGATGTAGACTGTTCCATGAATAGACTGCGTTGAATAACACTACGCCAGCGGTGACGAGAAATACCGCTCTGAAACCGTAGTTCGCTGAAATCGCGGCTCCCATCAATGGTCCGGTAACGTTTCCAATATCACGAAACGACTGGTTATAGCTGAAGATACGCCCGGCGATTTGGTTGCTCGAGTTGTAAACCAACAGTGTCTGTACGGCGGGGAGTAGTGCACCATCGGCGGCACCGAGCAAAAAACGTAAAATCCCAAGTTGTAATGGCGTCTGAACGTATGACATTGGGATCAACAGCAGTACAGAAAAGATCAGCGCCGTAATCAGGATCTTTTCGGGGCCGATTCGATCGCCAAGTTTGCCGAGTCGTGGTGCACTCAGCAGAGCCGCCACGCCTGGCACCGAGGCGATCATGCCACTGATAAAAGCGACGTTACTGACGTTACCCGCCAGTTCGCGGACATACAGCGTCAGAATGGGGGCAATTGAGCCCGTCGCCACCTGGATGATTAACGTGGTGACAAACAGGCTGAGTATCAGTTTCGGGTTTTTAAGTGATGTCACCACTTCCCGCATATGCAGCATCTCTTTTTTGCTGACCGGCTGGAATTTTTCTCTGATGCAAAACAGGGTGACGAAAAAGCAGAGTATGAGCACACTGGCGGTAATAAAGAATACCGGACGTAAGCCGTAGCTATCGGCGAGCAGGCCGCCAGCCATTGGGCCGAGCAACGCGCCGCTAACGCCGCCTGTGGAAAGCGTCCCCAGCGCCCAGCCGCTTTTATTACGCGGTACTTGTGTGGCGATAAGAGCATTAGCGTTGGGGACAAATCCGCCAAGTAACCCAAGAAGCGCCCGCAGGATCAAAAACTGCCAGATATTTTGTGCCAGTCCCATCAACACCATCACGATGCCCATGCCGAGAGCAGAGCGTAATAGCATGAGTTTTCGGCCTTTACGGTCGGCGAGTCCACCCCAAAACGGTGAGGCGATGGCCGAAAATAAAAATGTAATGCTGAAGACAATACCGGACCACATATTCAGGGCGGAGTGGCCGGTAACGCCAAGCTGCTCAACGTAGAGGGGTAAGAAGGGCATTACCAGGCTGAAGGCGGCACCGGTAAGAAAACAGCCTAGCCAGGCGACGATCAGGTTTCGTTTCCAGTTTATAGGGGTGTCATTTTCACAGGGTGACATAGCAATCCGCTGTTGGTGCGCCAGGCGCGGTGAACATAAGAAGAAAAGATAAGCACACTAATTATGCGCCCGACTTCCAGGGGGCGCAATCCAGAGAGCTTTTATCGCTAAATCAGGGGGATTTGCTGTGGTAATGCCGGATGCCATTCTGAAGCATCCAGCATGGAAGATTTAATAGCGTGAAGGAACGCCTTCCGGGCGTGTTTTAAAGCGACGGTGTAACCACATATACTGCTCTGGTGCCATCATGATGCATTTTTCGACCACTTTGTTCATCCACGCGGCGGTAGTTTCGGCATCATCCAGCGGCGGAGAACACTCTGGCGGCAGTATAATCAACTGATACCCTTTGCCATCTGGCTTACGGCGTGGAACGAAGGGCACCAGACATGCGCCGGACATCCGTGCCAGCATCCAGGTTCCGGTCGTGGTCGCAGCCTGCTCAACGGCAAACAACGGGACGAAAACGCTTGAGCGCGGGCCGTAATCATGATCCGGTGCGTACCAGACCACTTCGCCTTTTTTCAGGGCTTTAATCATGCCTTTTAAATCTTTGCGGTCGAGCATCGATTTATTTGAGCGTAAACGACCCCAGGTTTGTAGCCAGTCAATCAGTGGATTATCGTTCGGGCGGTAAACGCCAATCCCCGGTTCCTGCATACCAAACTGCCGCGCACCAAGCTCCAGTGTCAGAAAATGGATGCCAACTAACAGGATGCCGCGTTTTTGCGCCTGCACGTCACGAATGTGTTCCATGCCGATCACTTCCGTCCAGCGGGCGATTCTGCGATCCGGCCAGAACCACGCCATGCCAGTTTCCATCAGTCCCATGCCAACGGATTCGAAATTCTTCACCACCATTTTACGGCGTTCTTGTTCGCTCATTTCCGGGAAGCACAGTTCCAGGTTGCGATGCACAATTTTTGCGCGTCGTTTCATAAAACGTAACGCAAGTTTTCCTAATCCACAACCGAGGCGGTAGATAACCGGGTAGGGCAATTGCACGACTAACCAAAGTACGCCAATACCCAACCAGGTTAACCAATAACGCGGATGAAGCAGTGCGGTGGAGAACTTGGGTAGATTCGTCATATCAATCCTGTTTTTCAACCTATACGGGCAATTGTATGTATTGTCGCATTTTTTCGTCCGCAACCAAAATTTGTGACTGAAGACTGGGCGAAATTGCCGCGCTTGTAAATAACAAATAATTTTTAATGCGCAAATGTAGCGTAAAATGTGTGGATGTTAATTATCGATAATTGCTATATCATGCCGCGGATTTTTACTTTCCCATCTCGCAGGAACCGTACACCATGCCAGTGTTACACAACCGCATTTCCAACGACGCGTTAAAAGCCAAAATGTTGGCTGAGAGCGAAACGCGAACCACCATTTCGTTTTATAAGTATTTCCACATCGCCGATCCTAAGGCGACCCGTGACGCTTTATATCAACTGTTTACCGCGCTGAATGTTTTTGGGCGAGTGTATCTGGCGCATGAGGGCATTAACGCGCAAATCAGCGTACCTGCGAGCAATGTTGAAACATTTCGCGCGCAGCTTTATGCCTTCGACCCGGCTTTAGAGGGCTTACGCCTGAATATCGCGTTGGATGATGACGGGAAATCCTTCTGGGTACTGCGCATGAAGGTCCGCGATCGCATTGTTGCCGACGGTATTGACGATCCTCACTTTGATGCCAGCAATGTGGGTGAGTATCTGCAAGCGGCGGAAGTGAACGCCATGCTTGACGATCCCGATGCATTGTTTATCGACATGCGTAACCACTATGAGTATGAAGTGGGGCACTTTGAAAACGCGCTGGAAATTCCGGCAGATACCTTCCGTGAGCAGCTGCCAAAAGCAGTCGAGATGATGCAGGCACATAAAGATAAAAAAATCGTTATGTACTGCACCGGCGGCATTCGTTGTGAAAAGGCCAGTGCCTGGATGAAACATAACGGATTCAATAAAGTCTGGCATATCGAGGGCGGAATTATTGAATACGCCCGTAAGGCGCGCGAGCAGGGCTTGCCGGTGCGTTTTATTGGCAAAAATTTTGTTTTTGACGAGCGGATGGGCGAACGTATATCTGATGAGATTATCGCGCATTGCCACCAGTGCGGTGCGCCGTGCGACAGCCATACCAACTGTAAAAATGATGGCTGCCATCTGCTGTTTATTCAGTGTCCAGTATGTGCGGAAAAATACAAAGGTTGTTGTAGTGAGATTTGCTGCGAAGAAAGCGCGTTACCGCCAGAGGAACAGCGACGCCGTCGGGCAGGACGTGAAAATGGCAATAAGATCTTTAATAAGTCTCGTGGGCGTCTGAATACAACACTGGGCATTCCTGATCCAACAGAGTAAATATCATTGCCGGATGCGTGCCATCCGGCAACATTTCACTCTTACTTCTGCTGTACGCCTTCCACTGAAATAATCAGATCCACTTCCTGAGAAGCTGGACCTAAATCTGTTTTGATATTGAAGTCCTTGAGCTTAATTTTGCCTTCGGCCTCGAAGCCTGCACGTTTACCACCCCACGGGTCGTCGCCTTGACCAATTAATTTCGCTTCCAGCGTGACGGGTTTGGTTACGCCATTCAGCGTCAGATCGCCGGTAATATCCAGTTCGTCACCGTCTTTCTTCACGCTGGTGGAGGTGAATGTTGCCTGTGGATATTTTGCGGTATTGAGGAAATCCGCACTGCGAAGATGTTTATCGCGTTCGGCGTGATTAGTATCGACGCTGGTGGTGTTAATTGTCACATTCACTTTATCGGCAGCTGGATTTTTTTCATCAAAGGTAAAAGTACCGTCGAAATCTTTAAAGGTGCCATATAACCAGCTATAGCCAAGATGCTGGATGCGGAAGTTAACAAAGGCGTGCTGACCTTCTTTGTCAATTTTGTAATCGGCGGCAACCGCTGAACCGGCAGAGAACATCAGGGAAGCGAAGGTTAAACCAAGCAGGCTTTTTTTCATTTTTTATACTCCATAGTCAGATGACGACTTTCCCAGCATGCGCTTCAGAGTGTCGTCTTTATCGATGAAATGATGCTTCAGGGCCATAAATCCGTGCATAACGGACAGTACTACGACGCTCCACGCGAGCCAAAAATGCAGGGCACCGGCAAAGTCAGCCTGTGCGCCAGCGTCGGCGAGGGTCGCGGGGACGTCAAACCAGCCAAAAACGCTGATCGGTTTACCATCGGCAGTTGAGATCAGATAGCCGCTGATGCCGATGGCGAACAGCAATAAGTACAATGCGAGATGTCCAGCCTTTGCGCCAAGACGAGTCATGGGCGAATAACTCTGCAGCGGACCCGGCGGTGGAGATATGAC
This sequence comes from Escherichia sp. WS3063, assembly GCF_046486595.1. Lineage (NCBI taxonomy): Bacteria > Pseudomonadati > Pseudomonadota > Gammaproteobacteria > Enterobacterales > Enterobacteriaceae > Escherichia > Escherichia sp. WS3063. Next base: position 90,721 of record NZ_JBJQKY010000005.1, on the reverse strand, counting down.
GCGCCACAGAACGCGAATAACCAGCCCCATCATTAACAAAATACCGATGCTTTTATGCAGTTCGGGTGCTTTGTGATACCAGCCATCGTAATAACTGAGCGTGACCATCCACAGACCTAAAGCAAACATGCCGTAGACAATAATTGCGCTTATCCAATGTAAGGCCGCAGATATAACACCATAGCGTTCAGGGGTATTTGTGAATGACATAAGTGCATCCAAAACGACTTTGCGAGAGAAAGAAAATGGCGTGTCGGAGAATGAATTGCAACACAAAAATAACAAATTGAATGATATTTATTTTTATTTCAATAATTTTGAATTAATAATGAAAGAATCTTCATAAGTTTAGTGGGTTCAGCTTCAGAGATGTCTGGTGAGTGCTGTTGAAGCAGGAATAATCTCATTCAATTTTTCACGCTAAATGAAAGAGAGATTAAATATTTGTCAGTTTATGTCAGTGCGGAAAACTAAAAATAAAACACATAGATCAGATCCATAATTGCCAACAATCCCCAGAGAAAAAGATAAAGCATCAGATGCTCGCGAATATTATTGATGAGATAGTGCAACAGCCGACGCATTAAATACTCCTGTAAAAACGGCCTCATTCTGGAGGCCGTAATGATGATTATTGGAAGCGGGAAAGCCTGAATGGCGTCAAATCAAAATCGCTTTTTTTGTCTTGCGCAAAATCGGCAGCTATTTCCCCTAAAACTGACGCAAATTTAAAACCGTGCCCACTCAGGCCGGTAATGAGCAGTGTATTATCGTGGGCGGGTAGAGTATCGATAATAAAATCTTCGTCAGGCGAATTATCATAGGTGCAGGCAGCGCCGTACAGGCAGCAGCCGATGCCCGGCAACACATTGCGCAAGAACGGGAAGGCTTCCGAACCATCGCTGGCCACTTCCGCAAACGGAACACGTTCATCCGCTGAATGGATAACCTGGCCTCCGTTATGTTTGCCAATCTTCAACGCGTCGTTTTCTGCCGGAAAACCATAATATTGATCGCCATTGGGCAGCTCACCGGTAAATGCCGGGAATTTATTCTTCACGCTATAGCGACCATCGGCCTGATACCAGGCAAATACTTTGCGTACGGGCTGGACAGGCAGCTCCGGGAGTAGGTCTTTTACCCATGTTCCCGCGCAGACAATCGCTTTTTTCGCCTGATACTCACCGTCAGCCGTTTCAATAGTTACGCCATCATCGTCATGACGAATTGCGGTGACCGGGCAGTTGAACAGCTGCGCACAGCCCGCTTCCTTCGCCAGTTGGATCCAGGTTTTAATCGCCAGTTCGCTGCGCAAAAAACCAGAATCAGTTTCAAATAAACCGATGTAGTTGTCCGGGACGCGTATTTCTGGCCAGCGGGCCATAATCCCTTGTGCGTCGAGCTGTTCAACGTTGAGTTGCCACTGTTCGGCGCTGTGGGCGACGTTGGCGAGAAATGCGGAGTCAGCCGGACCGAGGTTAATGACACCAGAGCGTACAAAAATGGGATCATCTTCGTTGTGGCGGGAAAGTTCATCCCACAGCATTTGCGCGCGGAGGACCAGCGGGACATACTTTTCACCTTCACCATAAGCATGGCGAATTAATCGCGTATCGCCGTGGTGGCTGCCGTGTTGATGCGGTGGCATATGGGCGTCGGTCATTAGCACGTTTAAACCGGCGCGGGTTGCATAATACCCGGCGGCAGCGCCTACGGAACCGCTGCCAATAATGATGAGATCGTATTTCATTTTTTTCTCTCTGCTCTCATGGTTTAAGCAGAGTAATTAACTGAATGCAGATATACAACCCAGAAATGGTAAAGGCACCGGTGAGGTGCCTTTTGGGTGGATGGTCATGTCATGTTAATGACGCCGATACTCGTTTACCTGGAAATCACCGGATTCAATTTTGGCGATTCCTGCTTCTAATATCGAAATAAATTGTCTGGCAACATCAGTGGTTAACCAGAGCGTCTGACCAACTTCAGTCCCTTCCTGCTCGGACTTATTTGGGGTCTGGTAGTGCAAACGCAACATCAGCGCATCATAGCTATCAACGGTGCTGATGTCCCACCCTACGAGCGGATGAGTCTGAATGACTTCATTATTTTTTTCCATCATGGCCCCCTAATTCGTGTTACTAGACAACGTTATTCGAGGTTCAATGCGTTTTTATCTGAAGCAACTTCAGTATACCAATAAGTAAGGGTATTCACCGAATTTTTAAAGGGGGGAACAGATAAATTTCTGCTTTTAAGATTTATATGAACAATAAAACAGCATGTCATTCATATTTTTTTAGCATATTGTGCAATTATTTTGAGGAAGTGTAGAAATTTTGTACTCAAAATTTGTAAGTAAAATAAAAAAGCCGGGGCGACCCGGCAAAAACAAAAATCACTGCATATTATTCGCTGACAAACCAGTCATCGGCGCTTTCCCACGTTTCCTGGAGAATTTCGCTAATGCGCTGTTTATCTTCTTTTGTTGCGCCAATAACCGATAAATTATTCGCTGCGGCATAACGTACCGATACGTGGCCTTCATTATCAGGAAACGCATACTGAATACGGCGGGAAAGTTCGCCAGCCAGGGCGTCAATAGCCCCAGCTGGCAATGGAGAAGTTTTCGCTATGGTGACTTCAATTCGCATAATAGCCCCCTGTTGAATATACTGGTTATTTATACAGGTAAAATAACCTAATGACAACAGGAAGCTACGATTTTTATTGTTTAACGGACCAGCGTACCGTTTCCCCAGCGAGGAATGGCACCAGGGTGTCATCAGTCAGTGCGATGCTTTCAGCAACCTGTTGCTCTTCACGTACCAGTTCGATGAATGTGTCGTTGACCGGCAAGCCATAGAACTGCGGGCCGTTTACAGAACAGAATGCTTCAAAGTGCTGCAAAGCATTCATCTCTTCAAAGACGGTAGCGTAACTGCCCAGCGCGGTTGGGGCGTTGAAGCAGCCCGCGCAGCCGCAGCTGCTCTCTTTGCGATGACGTGCATGTGGCGCAGAATCCGTTCCGAGGAATACACGATTAAAACCGCTGGCGACCAGTTCACGCAATGCCTGTTGGTGGATATTGCGTTTGAGGATGGGTAGACAATACAGGTGCGGACGCACGCCACCAACCAGCATATGGTTGCGGTTAAACATCAGATGCTGCGGAGTGATGGTGGCAGCCAGCCGTTCATTTCCGTCACGGACATAGTCGGCAGCATCTTTGGTGGTGATATGCTCAAAAACGACTTTCAGCGCAGTCAGACGCTGGCGTAGCGGTTCCATCACGCTTTCTATAAAGCGCGCTTCACGATCAAAAATGTCGATATCTGCATGTGTCACTTCACCATGCACCAGTAGCGGCATACCGATTTTTTCCATGCGCTCAAGTACCGGCATGATTGCGTCAACTGACGTAACGCCGTGGCTGGAGTTAGTGGTTGCGTTTGCCGGATAAAGTTTTGCAGCGGTGAACAGGCCTTCGTTAAATCCGCGCTCCAGCTCATTAGGATCCAGCGAATCTGTTAAATAACAGGTCATCAGCGGGGTGAAATCGTGCCCGGCAGGTACGGCGTCAAGAATGCGCTGGCGATACGCCACGGCAGCCTCAACGGTGGTCACGGGCGGAGCCAGATTGGGCATTACGATAGCCCGTCCATAAATTTCGCTGGTATACGGCACGACAGTTTTTAACATGTCGCCATCGCGGAGGTGAAGGTGCCAGTCGTCTGGGCGGCGGATCTTTAATACCTGGGATGGTGCAGTCATTAATCTCTATGCTCCGGCTGAAGGGATGTTTTTGCCGGACACAAAGGATAAGCGGAAACGTTTTCCTTTGCACGAAAAATAAAGGGCGCGAATGCGCCCTCGTGATTAATCAGTAAACGGAATGACAATTTCGCCTGGCTTCACTTCAATGCCTTTCGCCAGTTTCTTCGCCATTGCTTCGCCCTGGCTGCCATCTTCGCGCAGGACGTAAGCAGGTTGCTGGTTAAAGTAATTGCGTAATGCCTGGTTTAAATAGGGAAGCAACGTTTGCATCACCGTTTGCATTTTTTCCGGTTGTACCGTCGCATCGACCACTTCCATCTCTTTCAGGAAGATCGCGCCTTTTTCTTTATCAAACACGGGCAGCGCTTTCAGCTTCAGTTTCATGGTCGCTTTCTGGCTACCGAACAGGGAGTTCATGTCCAGATTGGCGTCTCCGGTTAGGGTAACCTTATTCGGCTCTTCGCGACCAATTTGGCTGGTCAGGTTTGTCAGCACTATATGGGCGTCAGCCACGCCGGGTAAACCGATATCTTTTGAGAAATTATTATGTTTCGCAAGCGACTGGTTAATCTCTTGTTCGGTGATGGTGTATTGGGTGAGTTGATTACAGCCAACGAGCAGGCCACTGACGATTAATGCAGCGGCAAATAAAAACTTGTTCATGGTAGTCCTCGACATGAAATCTGCGTCAATATCCTGACACAACGCAGCATGTGTCACCAGCGATAAACTCGCCAGCAGAAAAAACTGAAAACAGCGGCAACCCGCGAATACAGGCTGCCGCGGCAGGTCAGGATTAAATCGCCATTGATGATAGTAAATTGATTTGCGTTTGTTTAGCCATGTTATCGCGGTAATCAGCGACGCGGCTTGGCCAGTTGATTCCGGCTACTAGCGTCAGATTACGCAGGAGCGGAAATAGCTGAATATCATCTTCCGAAAGTTCGCCATTCACGGCGTTCGGTTTGACGATCAGTTTGTCCAGCGCACGTAAATCATCGCTGATATTCTTAATCAGACCGTCAGAGTGGGCCAGCAGGTCGGCAAAATTACCCGCGCTGGCCTCTTTCTTGTCGACGAAATATTTGCGCGCGGCAGGAGTAGAAAACTCATCAAATGCCGATTTGGCAAAACGCGGCAACAGCAGTTTGTTGGCGTAGCCATTGACCTTGCGCAGCCACTCTTCAATGGCAGGGGAACGTTTGCCGGTCAGTAACGGTTTGCCGTCGAGTTTATCGACATAGTGAACGATGTCCATGCTTTCTGGCATATAGCGGCTGTCATCTTTTTGCAGAATGGGAACCTGTTTTTGACCGACCATCCGGGTGGGTGTTTCTGCGTCGTCGTTGAGCAGAACATGTAATTCGACGGGGATATTTTTCAGGCCGAAAATCATGCGGGCTTTGAGGCAGTAAGGGCAGTGATCGTAAATGTATAGCTTCACGTGACTCCTCCATTTGGCTGTCAGTTCACTTTCAGTATGGAGGAGTCAGGGGGGAGTATCAAATCAGGCGTCGCGTTCAAGCAAACGACGCGCGGTGCGTTTCTGGCTAAACTGCCAACCCAGCGCAAGGAAAGTGAAGATGCCAATAATGCCCAGCATCATCCACGGAAGCTCTGGCTGGTGCGCCGATTTGCCCAGGTCAAACAGCCAGCCGCCACCGATATAACCAATAGCGCCGCCAATCGCCAGACCCAGACGGCTAAACCCCATATAGCTGCCGCGAGCTCTTGCGTCTGCCAGCGAAGCACTTAAGGTTTCACGCGCAGGCTCGGCAATGATCGACCCGATATAAAACAGACAAATCAGGGTGAAAAGTTGTTGCAGGCCGCTGACCATGCCCACTGGCATCATGCTTAATGACATTATCAACAGCCCAGCCATCAACCGATGTTCCAGACGAAAATGCTTTTCACTCCAGCGGGCGATAGGATAGAGCAACGTTAACGACAGACACGCTTCAATGGCATACATCCATTTAACGGCAGAGGGCGAGCCCGCCACGTCGTTGACCATAATTGGCAGCATCAGCATCACTTGTACAGCCAGCATGTAGTAACCCGCCAGCGTCAGGACATAGGTGACAAAACGCTTGTCGCGCATCACGCGGGTCATGCCTTCGCGAACGGGCGTGCGTACGGTGGAGAGTTTCCATGCCGGTAACAACCACGCATTGAACGCTGCACACAGCACAAACAAAACTGCCCCTGTGGCGCAGACCAGGCGAAAGTCGTATTGCAACAGCCAACTCCCCAACAATGCGCCAATGACCGCACCGGCACTGTCCTGCATCATCAACAGCGAGAAAAAACGACCACGTTGTTGTGGACGGATTAGTTTCACCACCAGCGCCGAACGCGGAGGATCAAACAACGTGCCGCCGAGTCCCGAAAGCAGGCATGAAAACCACAGTAGCCACGGTTCGTGGGCGATACCCATTGTGGCGAATCCGGCGGCACGCATCAGCATACCGGTAACAATCATCGGTTTGGCACCAAAGCGGTCGGCAATTGCGCCGCCGAAAATACCCAGACCTTGCTGAATAAACTGGCGTAGGCCGAGGGCAATACCGACCATGACGGCGGCCCAGCCCATTTGATCAACGAAGCGGATAGAGATCAGCGGGAAGACAACAAAGAACCCCAGCACGACCAGCATATTATCGATGAGCAGGAAATATTTACCCAGGTTCCTCGCCTGCGACACGCGGGACATTTCCCCTCCCGGGAAATAAAAGATGAGCACTTTCTATTCTGCATTGCCGCTAAGACTTTTCCCATCACTTCGGGGACAATATTTTTTTATCAAAACGTCGCTTTGATAGAGAGTTTTTATCAAATATGTGAATAATGCAGAAAATGGCATTCTGGACTTTTCACAGGGTCTGGTTGCGCAGGTATAGTAATACTTACAGCGTATTAAAGACGTTACGGGAAGGAGTAGGTATAGAATGTTTGGCTATCGCAGTAACGTGCCAAAAGTGCGCTTAACCACAGACCGACTGGTCGTGCGTCTGGTGCATGATCGTGATGCCTGGCGTCTGGCGGATTATTACGCAGAGAATCGCCATTTCCTCAAGCCCTGGGAGCCAGTGCGCGACGAAAGTCACTGTTATCCATCAGGCTGGCAGGCCAGGCTAGGGATGATTAACGAATTTCATAAACAAGGTTCAGCTTTTTACTTTGGCTTATTCGACCCGGACGAAAAAGAGATTATTGGCGTTGCCAATTTTTCCAATGTTGTTCGTGGCTCTTTTCATGCCTGCTATCTCGGTTATTCGATTGGGCAAAAATGGCAGGGCAAAGGACTCATGTTTGAAGCCCTGACCGCAGCCATTCGTTATATGCAGCGCACCCAACATATTCATCGCATTATGGCTAATTATATGCCGCACAATAAACGCAGCGGTGATTTACTGGCGCGACTGGGTTTTGAAAAAGAAGGCTATGCGAAAGACTATCTGTTGATTGATGGACAATGGCGCGATCACGTACTGACGGCATTAACTACCCCAGACTGGACGCCCGGCCGCTAAGGAGAATCTCATGAAATATCAACTTACTGCCCTGGAAGCCCGCGTGATTGGTTGCTTGCTGGAAAAGCAGGTGACCACGCCGGAGCAATACCCGCTCTCAGTCAATGGTGTAGTAACGGCCTGTAATCAGAAAACGAACCGTGAACCGGTCATGAATCTGAGTGAATCCGAAGTGCAGGAACAGCTGGATAATCTGGTCAAACGTCATTATCTACGCACAGTGAGCGGTTTTGGTAATCGGGTCACCAAATATGAGCAACGTTTTTGTAATTCAGAATTTGGCGATCTGAAACTGAGCGCCGCAGAAGTGGCGTTAATCACCACGTTGTTATTGCGTGGTGCCCAGACGCCGGGTGAACTGCGCAGCCGCGCCGCGCGAATGTATGAATTCAGCGATATGGCGGAAGTGGAGTCGACGCTGGAACAACTGGCAAATCGCGAAGATGGTCCTTTTGTGGTGCGTCTGGCCCGCGAACCGGGTAAACGTGAAAGCCGCTACATGCATCTTTTCAGTGGTGAGGTTGAAGATCAGCCGGCGGTGATGGATATGTCGAACGCGGTTGACGGTGATTTACAGGCACGCGTCGAAGCCCTGGAAATCGAAGTGGCAGAACTGAAACAGCGTCTTGATTCGTTGCTGGCCCATCTGGGAGATTAAAGTGAAAAAATTACGTATCGGCGTAGTGGGGTTAGGCGGCATCGCGCAAAAAGCGTGGTTACCGGTGCTGGCGGCAGCGTCTGACTGGACGTTACAAGGTGCGTGGTCGCCTACGCGCGTCAAAGCCCTGCCAATTTGTGACAGCTGGCGCATTCCTTATGCTGATTCGTTATCCAGCCTTGCCGCCAGTTGCGATGCGGTTTTTGTGCATTCCAGCACCGCCAGCCACTTTGACGTGGTCAGTACGTTACTCAATGCGGGGGTACATGTCTGTGTCGATAAACCGCTGGCAGAAAATCTGCGCGATGCTGAACGGCTGGTGGAACTGGCGGCGCGGAAAAAACTGACGTTGATGGTCGGTTTTAACCGTCGTTTCGCACCACTCTACGGTGAGTTAAAAACGCAACTCGCTACCGCAGCCTCGCTAAGAATGGATAAACATCGTAGCAATAGCGTCGGGCCACACGATCTTTATTTCACGTTGCTGGATGATTATCTGCATGTGGTGGATACCGCGCTGTGGTTGTCAGGTGGCAAAGCCTCTCTGGATGGCGGTACGTTACTGACTAACGACGCTGGCGAAATGCTGTTTGCCGAGCACCATTTTTCGGCTGGTCCTTTGCAGATCACCACCTGTATGCATCGCCGTGCCGGAAGTCAGCGTGAAACCGTGCAGGCCGTGACTGACGGTGCGCTCATCGACATTACGGATATGCGCGAATGGCGTGAGGAGCGCGGGCAGGGCGTAGTGCATAAACCGATTCCTGGTTGGCAGAGTACGCTTGAGCAACGTGGATTTGTCGGCTGTGCGCGGCACTTCATTGAATGCGTGCAAAATCAGACAGTTCCGCAAACCGCCGGCGAACAGGCCGTGCTGGCGCAACGTATCATTGACAAGATCTGGCGCGATGCGATGAGTGAATAAACCCTGTAACATCTGGCGGTAGCAATTCACCATAATCCAGGTAGACTATTCGCCTCTTTCAGCGCCTGCCTTGCAGGCGTTTTGCCCGTGGGTCTGGATTAGAACACCGATGAATTTATTAAAATCGCTGGCCGCCGTCAGCTCGATGACCATGTTTTCGCGTGTGCTTGGCTTCGCACGAGACGCAATTGTCGCCAGAATCTTTGGCGCAGGGATGGCAACCGACGCCTTTTTCGTCGCTTTTAAACTTCCTAACTTGTTACGCCGTATCTTTGCCGAAGGGGCATTTTCCCAGGCATTTGTACCGATTCTGGCGGAATACAAAAGCAAGCAGGGTGAAGACGCCACGCGGGTCTTTGTCTCGTATGTTTCCGGTCTGTTGACACTTGCGCTGGCGGTTGTGACGGTCGCTGGCATGCTCGCCGCACCGTGGGTGATCATGGTGACCGCGCCAGGCTTCGCTGACACAGCTGACAAATTTGCCCTGACCAGCCAGCTACTAAAGATTACCTTTCCCTATATCTTGCTGATCTCCCTGGCGTCGCTGGTGGGAGCGATTCTGAATACGTGGAACCGCTTCTCGATTCCGGCGTTTGCTCCAACACTGCTTAACATCAGCATGATTGGTTTCGCGCTGTTTGCCGCACCGTACTTTAACCCACCGGTGCTGGCGCTGGCGTGGGCTGTTACGGTGGGCGGCATCCTGCAGCTGGTGTATCAGCTACCGCATCTGAAGAAGATCGGCATGCTGGTTTTGCCACGCATTAACTTCCACGATGCCGGAGCAATGCGCGTGGTGAAACAGATGGGACCGGCAATCCTTGGCGTCTCTGTGAGCCAGATCTCCTTAATCATCAACACCATTTTTGCCTCGTTTCTTGCTTCCGGTTCGGTGTCGTGGATGTATTACGCCGACCGCTTAATGGAGTTTCCGTCCGGTGTGCTGGGCGTGGCGCTTGGCACCATTTTGCTACCGTCGCTGTCGAAAAGTTTTGCCAGTGGCAATCATGATGAATACAACCGTTTGATGGACTGGGGGCTGCGTCTTTGTTTCCTGTTGGCGCTGCCGAGTGCGGTTGCGTTGGGCATTCTTTCCGGTCCGTTAACCGTTTCGCTGTTCCAGTACGGTAAATTTACCGCCTTTGATGCGCTGATGACCCAGCGGGCGTTAATTGCCTACTCGGTGGGTTTGATTGGCCTGATTGTAGTGAAAGTGTTGGCTCCTGGCTTTTATTCCCGCCAGGACATTAAAACGCCAGTGAAAATTGCCATCGTTACGCTGATTTTAACGCAATTGATGAACCTGGCGTTTATTGGTCCGTTGAAACATGCCGGGCTGTCACTTTCTATTGGTCTGGCGGCGTGTCTGAATGCTTCGCTGCTTTACTGGCAGTTGCGTAAGCAGAAAATCTTTACCCCGCAACCCGGCTGGATGGCGTTTCTGTTGCGTCTGGTGGTGGCGGTACTGGTGATGTCTGGCGTGCTTTTAGGTATGTTACATATCATGCCGGAGTGGTCATTGGGTACCATGCCCCGGCGTTTACTGCGTTTAATGGCGGTCGTGCTGGCGGGGATTGCCGCGTACTTCGCTGCACTGGCGGTACTGGGCTTCAAAGTTAAAGAGTTTGCCCGCCGGACGGTGTAACAATGCATTCCGGCCTGCAGTGCAGGCCGGAGATAATCTTCAGATCGAAATCTTTTTACTGCCGCGATGGGTTGTTGAGGTCTGACCGTTCGCTCCATATAGCGTCGGTTCCTGATGCGGTTTCAACATTTCCAGCGCCTGTTGATTGCGCTCAATCTGTCCTTCCAGTAACCAGCCATTATGTTGATTCATTTGGCGTAGTTGCTGCGTTTTCACAGTAATTTCCTGCCAGCGTTGACTAATATCAACGCTATTTGCTGAATTGGGTTCTTTCCTGCGTAACTGTTCGAGGTAATCCAGCGTCGCCAGCAGAGAGCTTTTTTGTTCTGTAATCCATTGCAACTGGCTGCCGTTGATCTGCCCCATAGAGAGATGTTGCTGCTCTTGATCCATTACCGTTTTGAGATCGTTAAGCACAGCGGACATCTGGTCGAGGATCTCTGCAAGACGCGTCATACGATCAGTTACTCTGCAAGTCTTGCTGCGCTTCGTTGATCAGCGCATCGGCAATTTTGCCGGTGTCCATTTTTAGTTCACCGTTACGAATCGCCAGCTTTAACGCTTCGACACGTTCAAGATTGATATCACTGCTGCCGGGTTGCATCAGTTTTGCTTGCGCGTCGCTTAACGTCACACTGGTGCTGGTGGCGGCGGTTGTTTTTGCCGCCCGGGTATTCGTTACCGGCGCGTCAGTGGTTTCACGCGGTTGAACGGTGCTTACGGGCTTCAGAGGTGAAGTGCGGTCAATACTCATGGTTTATTCCTCATTGAGGGCGCTTTTATCATGTGTTGCTTATTTATCGGCAAGGGACGGGTAATCTTTAACAGCTTACAGGTTTATAAGAATATTCCCATCTGCATCAACAACGCCGCTGACCACCTGTCCCGATACCATGCGCACCCGCGCATTCTGTGCGACGGCAGCATTGTTCAGCGCCTGACCTTCTGCGTTGGCGCTAAACCCATCACCGCTGGCGATCACGTTGACGCGTTGTCCCGCTTTTACCCGCCATGCCTGGCGAAACTGGGTTAACTGGATAGGTTGATCGGGTGATATATCGCGCAGGCTAACGGCATCAACAAGTTGATTGATATCCAGCACCGTACGCGGTGGCAGGGTATCCAGCCTGCCGCGTTTCAGTTTGACATTGCCAGCTTCCAGTTTTCCTCCCCGCACAATGGGCATCGCGGCAACCACATAATTTCCTGTAGCCTGCACATTAACTTGTAAATATCGTTTGTCGTTACCGCAGCGAGCCAACACATTCACATTGCCCCACAGGCGGGAATTATTGCTCATCGAAAGCAATGGCTGCTCGCACGGCGGTAGTAGATTGGGCGCTGTACGAATAGAAACACGAACCTCATCACTTACCCCCGCGAGCTGGGCGCTAAAAAAGGTGTGCAATTGCGATGTGAGATTGCTCGCCGCACTTAACGGACTGAACAGTATCGCGATGATCGCCACGCGACGTTTTATTGCCAGCATTTTCGCCCCCCAGCCATTTCTACAACGTGAATTGTACCTGTCCGCAATGACCATCAACGGCATAAATAGCGACCCATTTTGCGTTTATTCCGCCGATAACGCGCGCGTAAAGGCATTTAATCTGATGGCAGAATTTTGATACCTGCGGAGGAGATATGCTCGATAAGCTCGACGCCGCCTTACGTTTTCAACAAGAGGCGCTCAATCTGCGCGCCCAGCGTCAGGAAGTGCTGGCAGCAAACATCGCCAATGCCGATACCCCTGGTTATCAGGCTCGCGATATCGATTTTGCCAGTGAACTTAAAAAAGTCATGCAACGTGGACGGGATGCAACAAGCGTGGTTGCACTGACGATGACCTCAACGCAACACATTCCGGCGCAGGCGCTGACGCCTCCTACCGCAGAACTGCAATACCGTATTCCGGACCAGCCTTCGCTTGACGGTAATACTGTCGATATGGATCGTGAACGCACCCAGTTTGCCGATAACAGCCTGCAATACCAGATGAGCCTTAGCGCGTTGAGCGGGCAGATCAAAGGCATGATGAACGTTTTACAGAGCGGAAATTAACGGATGGCACTGCTGAATATTTTTGATATCGCCGGGTCGGCGTTAACTGCCCAATCCCAGCGCCTGAACGTGGCGGCCAGTAATCTGGCGAATGCTGATAGCGTGACCGGTCCCGATGGACAGCCATATCGGGCAAAACAGGTGGTATTCCAGGTTAACGCTGCGCCAGGTGCTGCGACAGGCGGCGTAAAGGTTGCCGATGTTATAGAAAGTCAGGCCCCGGACAAACTGGTTTATGAACCGGGTAATCCGCTGGCGGATGCAAAGGGCTACGTGAAAATGCCAAACGTTGATGTCGTCGGGGAGATGGTTAACACCATGTCGGCGTCACGCAGCTATCAGGCCAATGTTGAAGTGCTCAACACGGTGAAAAGCATGATGCTGAAAACCCTTACGCTCGGCCAATAAAGGAGAAAGCTATGTCCATTGCGGTAACCACCACCGATCCGACAAATACCGGCGTCAGCACCACCAGTAGTAGTTCGCTCACGGGCAGCAACGCCGCAGATTTACAAAGCAGTTTTCTGACTTTGTTGGTGGCGCAGCTGAAAAACCAGGACCCGACCAATCCAATGGAAAACAACGAGCTGACGTCGCAATTGGCTCAAATCAGCACGGTAAGCGGGATTGAAAAACTCAATACCACGCTCGGATCTATTTCCGGACAGATTGATAACAGCCAGTCGTTACAGGCCAGTAACCTGATCGGTCACGGCGTGATGATCCCCGGCACCACTGTTCTTGCGGGAACCGGCAGTGATGAAGGGGCTGTGACCACGACCACGCCGTTTGGTGTTGAGCTGCAACAGGCGGCAGACAAAGTGACGGCCACCATCACCGATAAAAACGGTGCAGTTGTCCGTACCATTGATATCGGTGAACTGACTGCCGGAGTCCACAGTTTCACCTGGGACGGTACGTTGACTGACGGCAGCACTGCGCCGAACGGTTCTTACAACGTAGCGATTAGCGCCAGTAACGGTGGTACACAACTGGTTGCCCAGCCGCTGCAGTTTGCTCTGGTGCAGGGTGTGATCCGCGGCAACAACGGTAATACGCTGGATCTCGGCACTTACGGCACCACCACCCTCGACGAAGTACGGCAGATAATTTAAGCCTTCACATTTCAGGAGTCAGTCATGGCCTTTTCTCAAGCGGTTAGCGGATTAAACGCTGCCGCCACCAACCTCGATGTTATTGGCAACAATATCGCCAACTCCGCCACCTACGGCTTTAAATCAGGCACGGCCTCTTTTGCCGATATGTTTGCCGGTTCGAAAGTGGGACTGGGGGTAAAAGTTGCCGGTATCACCCAGGACTTTACCGATGGCACGACCACCAACACCGGGCGAGGTCTGGACGTTGCTATCAGCCAGAACGGTTTTTTCCGTCTGGTAGACAGCAACGGTTCGGTGTTCTACAGCCGTAACGGACAATTTAAGCTGGATGAAAACCGTAACCTGGTGAATATGCAAGGTTTACAGCTGACGGGTTACCCGGCAACCGGTACGCTGCCGACTATTCAGCAAGGGGCGAATCCGACCAATATTTCGATCCCGAATACCCTGATGGCAGCGAAAACTACCACCACGGCGTCGATGCAGATCAACCTGAATTCCAGTGATCCGCTTCCCTCTGTTAAAGCATTCGATGCCAGCAATGCGGATAGCTATAACAAAAAAGGTTCGGTGACTGTTTTCGATAGTCAGGGTAATGCTCATGATATGAGCGTTTATTTTGTGAAGACCGGGGATAACAACTGGGATGTTTACACCCTGGATAGCAGTGATCCAACAGGCACAGCTAACCCTGCAACGACGCTGGTGTTTAATGCCAATGGCGTTCTGACCTCAGATCCAACAAAGGATATTACCACCGGCGCAATTAACGGCGCAGATCCCGCCACGTTTAGCCTGAGCTTCCTCAATTCTATGCAGCAAAATACCGGCGCTAACAACATCGTGGCAACCACCCAGAATGGCTACAAACCGGGTGATCTGGTGAGTTATCAAATCAATGATGACGGTACGGTTGTCGGCAACTATTCCAACGAACAAACCCAACTGCTGGGGCAGATTGTACTGGCGAACTTTGCCAACAACGAAGGTCTGGCATCCGAAGGCGACAACGTCTGGTCTGCGACGCAATCTTCTGGCGTGGCGCTGTTGGGGACTGCCGGGACGGGCAACTTTGGTACGCTGACCAACGGTGCGCTGGAAGCGTCCAACGTCGATCTCAGTAAAGAACTGGTCAATATGATCGTTGCCCAGCGTAACTATCAGTCTAACGCCCAGACCATCAAAACCCAGGACCAGATCCTCAACACGCTGGTTAACTTACGCTAATCGCTGACGGGATAGCTCAATGGATCACGCAATTTATACCGCGATGGGAGCAGCCAGCCAGACGCTGAATCAACAGGCGGTAACCGCCAGTAATCTGGCCAATGCCTCTACGCCCGGTTTTCGCGCGCAGTTAAACGCCTTGCGCGCAGTGCCGGTGGAAGGGCTTTCACTGCCCACGCGCACGCTGGTAACGGCGTCAACACCGGGTGCAGACATGACGCCCGGCAAGATGGATTACACCTCGCGCCCGCTGGACGTTGCGTTGCAGCAGGATGGCTGGCTGGCCGTGCAGACCGCTGACAGCAGCGAAGGGTATACGCGTAATGGCAGCATTCAGGTTGATCCCACCGGGCAACTGACAATTCAGGGACATCCGGTGATAGGCGAGGCGGGGCCAATTGCTGTGCCGGAAGGGGCGGAAATCACTATTGCTGCCGATGGCACAATCTCGGCGCTGAATCCGGGCGATCCGGCAAATACGGTTGCGCCAGTGGGGCGTCTGAAACTGGTGAAAGCCACGGGCAGCGAAGTGCAGCGCGGTGACGACGGCATTTTTCGTTTAAGCGCGGAAAGCCAGGCCACGCGTGGGCCGGTACTGCAGGCAGATCCAACCTTGCGTGTGATGTCGGGAGTTCTGGAAGGCAGTAACGTCAATGCCGTTGCGGCAATGAGCGACATGATTGCCAGCGCGCGGCGTTTTGAAATGCAGATGAAGGTGATCAGCAGCGTCGATGATAACGCAGGCCGTGCCAACCAACTGCTGTCGATGAGTTAATTAAACGATTGATGACATTGCAATAAAAGCGCGCGGACTATTCTCTCGCCCATTTTGGGAGAGGTTAGGGTGAGGGGAAATTCGCACCGTCGCGTGCTTCTGCTCTGCTTGTCACTAATCCACTACAGGACATTTTATGATCAGTTCATTATGGATCGCCAAAACGGGCCTTGACGCCCAGCAAACCAATATGGACGTCATTGCCAACAACCTGGCAAACGTTAGTACCAACGGTTTTAAGCGTCAGCGCGCGGTGTTTGAAGATCTGCTTTATCAAACCATTCGCCAGCCGGGGGCACAGTCTTCCGAACAAACCACCTTACCCTCCGGATTACAAATCGGTACGGGGGTACGCCCGGTCGCCACTGAACGCTTACACAGCCAGGGCAACCTGTCGCAAACCAATAACAGCAAAGATGTCGCGATTAAAGGGCAGGGCTTTTTCCAGGTGATGTTGCCAGATGGCTCATCAGCCTATACCCGTGACGGCTCTTTCCAGGTGGATCAGAACGGGCAGCTGGTGACGGCTGGTGGTTTTCAGGTGCAGCCAGCGATCACCATTCCGGCGAATGCGTTAAGTATCACCATCGGTCGTGATGGCGTGGTCAGCGTAACCCAACAAGGCCAGGCAGCTCCGGTTCAGGTTGGGCAGCTCAATCTCACCACCTTTATGAATGATACCGGACTGGAGAGTATTGGCGAAAACCTCTACACCGAAACGCAATCCTCCGGTGCACCGAACGAAAGCACGCCGGGCCTGAACGGCGCGGGACTGCTGTATCAAGGGTATGTTGAAACGTCTAACGTCAACGTGGCGGAAGAACTGGTCAATATGATTCAGGTGCAACGCGCTTACGAAATCAACAGTAAAGCGGTATCCACCACCGATCAGATGCTGCAAAAACTGACGCAACTCTAAGGCATAACCGGTGGCAGATTCACCGGTTTACTGATTTTTGAAGATGATAGCCATGCAAAAAAACGCTGCGCATACTTATGCCATTTCCAGCTTGTTGGTGCTTTCACTAACCGGCTGCGCCTGGATACCCTCCACGCCGCTGGTACAGGGGGCGACCAGTGCACAACCGGTTCCCGGTCCGACGCCCGTCGCCAACGGTTCTATTTTCCAGTCTGCTCAGCCGATTAACTATGGCTATCAACCGCTGTTTGAAGATCGTCGACCACGCAATATTGGCGATACGCTGACCATCGTGTTGCAGGAGAACGTCAGCGCCAGCAAAAGCTCCTCTGCGAATGCCAGCCGTGACGGTAAATCTAATTTTGGCTTTGATACTGTGCCGCGCTATTTGCAGGGGCTGTTTGGTAACGCTCGTGCCGATGTCGAAGCCTCCGGTGGTAACACGTTCAACGGAAAAGGCGGGGCCAATGCCAGCAATACCTTTAGCGGCACGTTGACGGTGACGGTTGACCAGGTACTGGTCAACGGCAACCTGCATGTGGTGGGTGAAAAACAGATCGCCATTAATCAGGGTACCGAATTTATTCGCTTCTCTGGCGTGGTTAATCCACGCACCATCAGCGGCAGCAATACCGTACCGTCTACTCAGGTGGCGGATGCGCGCATTGAATACGTAGGCAATGGCTACATTAACGAAGCGCAAAATATGGGCTGGTTGCAACGTTTCTTCCTTAATCTGTCGCCAATGTAAGTGAGGCTGTGGTGATTAAATTTCTCTCTGCATTAATTCTTCTACTGGTTACGACGGCAGCTCAGGCTGAGCGTATTCGCGATCTCACCAGTGTTCAGGGGGTAAGGCAAAACTCACTGATTGGCTATGGCCTGGTGGTGGGGCTGGATGGCACCGGTGACCAGACAACTCAGACGCCGTTTACCACACAAACGCTTAATAACATGCTCTCACAGCTGGGAATTACCGTTCCGACGGGCACTAATATGCAGCTAAAAAACGTCGCTGCGGTAATGGTGACGGCGTCACTTCCACCGTTTGGACGTCAGGGGCAAACCATTGACGTGGTGGTTTCTTCCATGGGAAATGCCAAAAGTCTGCGTGGCGGTACGTTATTGATGACACCGCTTAAGGGCGTTGACAGTCAGGTGTATGCGCTGGCACAGGGCAATATTCTGGTTGGCGGCGCAGGGGCCTCCGCTGGCGGTAGCAGTGTTCAGGTGAACCAACTGAACGGTGGACGGATCACCAATGGTGCGGTTATTGAACGTGAATTGCCCAGCCAGTTTGGCGTCGGGAATACCCTTAATTTGCAACTTAACGACGAAGATTTCAGTATGGCGCAGCAAATCGCTGACACCATCAACCGCGTGCGTGGATATGGCAGCGCCACCGCGTTAGATGCGCGGACTATTCAGGTGCGCGTACCGAGTGGCAACAGTTCCCAGGTCCGTTTCCTTGCCGATATCCAGAATATGCAGGTTAATGTTACCCCGCAGGACGCTAAAGTAGTGATTAACTCGCGCACTGGTTCGGTGGTGATGAATCGCGAAGTGACCCTCGACAGCTGCGCGGTAGCGCAGGGGAATCTCTCGGTTACGGTAAATCGGCAGGCCAATGTCAGCCAGCCAGATACACCGTTTGGTGGCGGGCAGACTGTGGTTACTCCACAAACGCAGATCGATTTACGCCAGAGCGGCGGTTCGCTGCAAAGCGTACGTTCCAGCGCCAGCCTCAATAACGTGGTGCGTGCGCTCAATGCGCTGGGCGCTACGCCGATGGATCTGATGTCCATACTGCAATCAATGCAAAGTGCGGGATGTCTGCGGGCAAAACTGGAAATCATCTGATGATCAGCGACAGCAAACTACTGGCAAGTGCGGCCTGGGATGCACAATCGCTCAACGAACTTAAGGCGAAAGCGGGCGAAGATCCGGCGGCAAATATCCGTCCGGTGGCCCGCCAGGTGGAAGGGATGTTCGTGCAGATGATGTTGAAAAGCATGCGCGACGCTTTACCAAAAGATGGCCTGTTCAGCAGCGAGCACACTCGCCTGTATACCAGTATGTATGACCAGCAGATTGCCCAACAGATGACGGCGGGCAAAGGTCTGGGGCTGGCAGAGATGATGGTTAAACAGATGACGCCAGAACAACCATTGCCAGAGGAGTCCACGCCAGCAGCACCGATGAAATTCCCGCTCGAAACCGTGGTGCGTTATCAAAATCAGACGCTTTCGCAGCTGGTGCAAAAGGCCGTACCACGTAACTACGATGATTCGCTGCCGGGTGACAGTAAAGCATTCCTCGCGCAACTCTCGTTGCCCGCCCAACTGGCAAGCCAGCAAAGCGGTGTGCCACATCATTTGATCCTCGCTCAGGCGGCGCTGGAATCTGGCTGGGGACAACGGCAAATCCGCCGTGAAAACGGCGAGCCGAGCTATAACCTGTTTGGCGTCAAAGCCTCTGGCAACTGGAAAGGGCCAGTCACTGAAATCACCACGACTGAATATGAAAATGGCGAAGCGAAGAAAGTAAAAGCGAAGTTTCGGGTCTACAGCTCGTATCTGGAAGCATTGTCGGATTACGTTGGGCTGTTAACGCGTAACCCGCGCTACGCCGCCGTGACGACCGCCGCGAGTGCGGAGCAGGGGGCGCAGGGCCTACAGGACGCGGGCTATGCCACCGATCCTCACTATGCCCGCAAACTCACCAACATGATTCAGCAGATGAAATCGATAAGCGACAAGGTGAGCAAAACCTACAGCATGAACATTGATAATCTGTTCTGAATAACTCAAGTCCGGCGGGTCGCTGCCGATAATACTCTGTAATTGAAGGCTTATAAGGAACCTCCATGTCCAGCTTGATCAATAACGCCATGAGCGGACTGAACGCGGCCCAGGCGGCGTTAAATACGGCAAGTAATAATATCTCCAGCTATAACGTTGCCGGATATACCCGCCAAACCACTATTATGGCGCAGGCCAATAGCACGTTGGGCGCTGGCGGCTGGGTTGGCAATGGCGTCTACGTTTCTGGTGTGCAGCGTGAGTATGATGCGTTTATTACCAACCAGTTACGTGCTGCGCAGACGCAAAGTAGCGGCTTGACTGCCCGCTATGAGCAGATGTCGAAAATCGACAATATGCTCTCCACCAGTACCTCTTCGCTGGCAACACAGATGCAGGATTTCTTCACCAGCCTGCAAACGCTGGTGAGTAACGCGGAAGACCCGGCAGCGCGCCAGGCGCTGATTGGGAAATCAGAAGGGTTGGTGAATCAGTTTAAAACCACCGATCAATATCTGCGCGACCAGGACAAACAGGTCAATATCGCGATAGGTGCCAGCGTTGATCAGATCAACAATTACGCTAAACAAATCGCCAGCCTGAACGATCAGATCTCCCGCCTGACAGGCGTGGGGGCAGGGGCGTCACCTAACAATCTGCTGGATCAACGCGATCAACTGGTGAGCGAATTAAACCAGATTGTTGGCGTAGAAGTCAGCGTTCAGGATGGTGGCACTTATAACATCACGATGGCCAATGGCTACTCACTGGTTCAGGGAAGTACGGCGCGGCAACTGGCGGCAGTTCCTTCCAGCGCTGACCCTTCTCGTACGACTGTCGCTTACGTTGATGGGACGGCAGGCAATATTGAGATCCCGGAGAAATTGCTGAATACCGGGTCGCTGGGCGGCATTCTGACATTCCGTTCTCAGGATCTTGACCAGACGCGTAATACGCTTGGACAACTGGCGCTGGCATTTGCCGAGGCTTTCAACACCCAACACAAAGCCGGATTTGATGCTAACGGCGATGCCGGTGAAGATTTCTTTGCTATCGGTAAGCCCGCGGTTCTGCAAAACACGAAAAACAAAGGTGACGTTGCGATCGGTGCAACGGTAAGTGATGCCTCCGCGGTACTGGCGACAGATTACAAAATCTCGTTCGATAATAATCAGTGGCAGGTCACCCGCCTTGCCAGCAATACCACTTTTACGGTGACGCCGGATGCCAACGGTAAAGTGGCATTTGATGGTCTGGAGTTGACGTTTACAGGAACGCCTGCCGTTAACGACAGCTTCACGTTGAAACCGGTAAGTGACGCCATCGTCAACATGGATGTATTAATCACTGACGAAGCGAAAATCGCCATGGCGAGCGAAGAAGATGCGGGTGATAGCGACAACCGCAACGGTCAAGCCCTGCTGGATCTGCAAAGCAACAGTAAAACGGTGGGCGGTGCGAAATCCTTTAACGACGCTTATGCCTCGTTAGTGAGTGATATCGGTAATAAAACCGCGACGTTGAAAACCAGTAGCACCACGCAAGGTAATGTGGTGACGCAGCTTTCCAATCAGCAGCAGTCGATTTCCGGTGTCAATCTCGATGAGGAGTACGGAAATCTGCAACGTTTTCAGCAATATTATCTGGCGAATGCGCAGGTTCTGCAGACGGCAAACGCGATTTTTGATGCGCTGATTAACATTCGCTAAGGGGAGATAAAATGCGTTTCAGTACCCAGATGATGTACCAGCAAAACATGCGCGGCATCACCAATTCTCAGGCAGAATGGATGAAGTACGGTGAACAGATGTCGACGGGTAAGCGAGTCGTTAACCCTTCAGATGATCCCATTGCTGCATCACAAGCTGTTGTTCTCTCCCAGGCACAGGCGCAAAACAGCCAGTACACGCTGGCGCGTACTTTCGCCACTCAAAAAGTGTCACTGGAAGAGAGTGTACTTAGCCAGGTCACCACCGCTATCCAGAATGCTCAGGAAAAAATTGTCTACGCCAGCAATGGCACCTTGAGTGACGATGACCGGGCCTCGCTGGCTACGGATATTCAGGGGCTTCGTGACCAGTTGCTGAATCTGGCGAACACCACTGACGGTAACGGGCGCTACATTTTTGCCGGTTATAAAACAGAATCCGCACCGTTTAGCGAGGCGGATGGCAAATACGAAGGCGGAGCAGAAAGTATTAAACAACAGGTCGATGCTTCGCGTTCGATGGTGATAGGGCACACGGGTGACAAAATTTTCGACAGTATTACCAGCAACGCGGTAGCGGAACCAGACGGTAGCGCTTCTGAAACCAATCTTTTTGCCATGCTGGATAGCGCCATCGCAGCCCTGAAAACGCCGGTCGCGGATAGCGAAGCGGATAAAGAAACCGCCGCTGCGGCACTGGATAAAACCAACCGCGGACTGAAAAACTCGCTGAACAATGTGCTGACTGTTCGCGCGGAATTAGGCACGCAGCTGAACGAACTGGAGTCGCTGGATTCCTTAGGTAGCGATCGCGCTTTAGGGCAAACGCAGCAGATGAGCGATCTGGTTGATGTGGACTGGAATGCAACTATTTCATCTTACATCATGCAGCAAACGGCATTGCAGGCGTCGTATAAAGCATTTACCGATATGCAGGGATTGTCGCTCTTCCAGCTCAACAAATAATTTCGCTTTAAAACATATCATGAAACTGGGTATGTTTTGTCTGCCCGCTCTGGGATCGCCGGGGCGGGCATTTTTTTGCATGAGACATAACGAACTATTTAAGACATTCCTGCAAATCAGCCAATGTTGCCATCAGTATCATAGAATCGACAGGCGATGGTTCAAACCCCACTCGCAGATAAAACTCACGGGCCTGGTCTGATAACGCATGGACCAACATTCCGCGAATACCAATGACTTCAGCCGCCTGTAGTACTCGTAGACCGGCATCTCTGACCATCGCACGACCGATGCCCTGACCCTGTAATGATTTATCTATTGCCAGACGACCAAGTACTACAACAGGGATCGGTTCTGGCATATTTCGGCGAAATCGTCCTGTCGCGACATACGTTTCAACGGCGCTGGAAGCAAGCGAATAATATGCCAAAACGTTGCTATACGTATCACAGCTAACAAATGTACGTGATGCGCCGGCAAGCTGATTTTTTAGGGCTCTCTGCTTTAGCCAGTTATCCATCGTTTCTACTCCCGAGCAAAAAGAGGTGAATTGATGCCTTGCCATGAGTGGCTCGGGGGCCTGAATCATTTTTTTTGCTCCCACGGCGCGGGTGTTTGCATGGTTTTGCGTAATGCAGCATTGGGCGCGGGGGGCTGATCCAGACGATTCAAAAATAGCTGGTAATCATCAGAATCGATCCTGAAAATTCTCTGCTCAATGAGCGCCTCTTCAGCTGCGGCTCTGGCGGCCTCAAGGACAAATTCGGTGCGATTTTTTCCTCGGGCTTTAGCGGCCCGGTCAATAAGATCGCGTTCTGCGGGTTTTATGCGCAAATTTAAAGATTCGCGCCTGGTTGGAATGTTATTGGCTGCTGGCATAAATATATCCTTCGGCTTTGCATGGATGATAATTATACAGCACATGTAACGCTAATGTCATTACAACAAAGATGCTACCCTGAAATAAAAAAGCCCTGGCAGTTACCAGGGCTTGATTGCTTGAGCTAATTTTTACTCAACAGGTTGCGGACGCGCAGGAGCGGCAGAGGCATGATGCGTTGCCGTATGACCACCTGCGGCACCTTTGCCTTCGAAGGCAAAAGTAGGGCGCTGCCAGTCACTGTGACGCGGTGCCTCCGGAACATATTCCGGTGCCGGAGCGCGCGTCATTGGCGCGGTAGCGTGGTTATGCTCAACGGTGACCTCAGGTTTAACCGCGGCTACCGTTTCAACTTCTGCTGCGACTTCAGCGACGACTGGTGCGGCAGGTTGAGCAACAACTTCAGGTTCAGCAACCACAACCTCAGCAGTTTCGGCAACTTCTTCAATATCAGCCGTCTCTTCCTGCGGTTCAACCACCGGTTCTGCGTGTTCTGCAACTTCCTGGGCTACGGCAACATCAGACTCGGTAATCACCTGCGGCTGTTCAGTTACCGCGGCGGCAATTACTTCAGGATGCGTCGTTTCAACCACTTCCGGTTGCGGTTCGGCAACGTGAACGGGGGCTTCTACGACTTCAGCCACTTCTTCAACAACCGGTGCGCTAACAACCGGTTCGACAGCGGCGGCGACAGGGACCTCAGTCACCATCGGCTGCACTTGTACTTCTTCCTGTTCGCGCTGCTCTTCAACCTGTACATCTTGTGGACGTACAATCGGATAGCGGATCCAGACTTTGCCAGAGGCCAGTTCCGGAGACGCGCACGCTACGGTCAACGGCATTGGCGATTGGGTTGGATAACGCTCGTCACGATAGCGACGACGACGCTGACCACTCACGCGCAGGTGACGAGGCGAGCGGCGAGAACGACGCGGCATGCCACCGTTGTCACGGTTATCGGCATTGTTCTCTTCTTGCTGTTCTGGTGCAGCTTGCGCTACGACTGGCAGCGGGACTTTCACCAGTTCTGTGCGTGGAGCTGGCGCTTCCTGAACAATTGGTTCGCCAGCGACAGTTTCTTCAACCACCGGTGCGACTACCGCTTCTTCGGCTACGCTTTGCTCGTAACGCACTTTCTGATTGAGCTGACGCTGTTTACGACGCGGCTGAACCGGACGTACACGTTCTTCCTGTTCGGTTTCCTGAACAGATTGCTCTTCAACATTCAGCGCCTTCGCTTCTTGTTGCGCCTGACGTTTATCATCGTTACGGCGGCGGCTACGTTCACGACGCGGCGCTTGCTGCTCGTCGGTGGTACGCGCTTTTTCCGTTACCTCAGCCTGCTGACGGCTCTCACGCGTCTCGACAGTCTGCTGCTGTGCCTGGCGACGATTACGACGGTTTTCTTCGCGATTATCGCTGCCTTCTGTACGTTCACTACGGGAGTCGCGGCGCTCATTACGGTCACGGCGGTTGTTCTGACGAGGCTTGCGACGATCCTGTTGACGTTCCGGTTTCGCTTCTGCTTTCGGTGCTGGTTGCTCGGCCGGTTTGGTTTCTTCACCACCGCTGAACAGCGCTTTCAGTGCGCCGAAGAAGCGGCTCAACAACCCTGGTTGTGCAGGAGATGCTGGTGTTGCCGTTGCAGCTTTAGGTGCTGGGGCTACAACAGGCGCGGCAGGTTCAGCTGGCGTTGGCGCTGGCGGCACATCCGGCATGGCAAAGGTTGCCAGCGCAGGTTGTTCCGGACGCTTACGTTCAGCGAACTCTTCTTCAGACGGCAGCGCCATCGCTTCTTCATGCAGCTTCGGCAGCATGTAGCTTAAGGTTGGAGTTTCTTCCCCTTTACGCACGCGCAGCACATGGTAGTGCGGGGTTTCCATCTGATCGTTTGGCACAATCACACAGCGCACGCCGTCCTGACGAGTTTCAATCGCATTCACTGCAGAACGTTTTTCATTCAGCAGGTAAGACGCGATTGGCACAGGAACAATGGCGTGAACTTCCTGAGTGTTCTCTTTCAGCGCTTCTTCTTCGATCAGACGCAGAATAGAGAGCGACAACGATTCGTTGTCACGCACGGTACCGGTACCGGAGCAGCGCGGGCAGACGTGATGGCTGGATTCACCCAGTGATGGGCTCAGACGCTGACGGGACATTTCCAGCAGGCCAAAGCGAGAAATATGGCTGATTTGAATACGCGCACGGTCCTGACGCACCGCTTCACGCAGACGATTTTCTACCGCACGCTGGTGGCGTACTGGCGTCATGTCGATGAAGTCGATAACAATCAGGCCGCCGAGGTCACGCAGGCGCAGCTGACGAGCAATCTCATCGGCAGCTTCGAGGTTGGTGTTAAACGCGGTTTCTTCGATATCGCCGCCGCGGGTCGCGCGTGCGGAGTTGATGTCGATGGCGGTTAACGCTTCGGTGCTGTCGATAACAATGGAACCACCGGATGGCAGACGAACTTCACGCTGGAAGGCGGACTCAATCTGTGACTCGATCTGGTAGTGACTGAACAGCGGGATCTCGCCGGTGTACAGTTTGATTTTGCTGCTGAAATCCGGGCGACCTAATGCAGCGATATGCTGGCGTGCCAGTTCGAGCACTTTCGGGTTATCGATAAGGATTTCGCCGATGTCCTGACGTAAGTAATCGCGGAATGCGCGAACGATTACGTTGCTCTCCTGATGAATCAGGAACGGAGCCGGGCGGCTTTCAGCGGCTTTTTTGATGGCTTCCCAGTGTTTCAGACGGAAGCTTAAATCCCATTGCAGCGCCTCAGCAGATTTGCCGACGCCAGCGGTGCGCACGATAAGCCCCATGCCTTCCGGCAGTTCAAGGCTTGCCAGTGCTTCTTTTAATTCGGTACGGTCGTCGCCTTCGATACGACGAGAAATGCCACCCGCGCGCGGGTTGTTCGGCATCAGAACCAGATAGCTACCCGCCAGACTGATAAAGGTGGTTAAGGCCGCGCCTTTGTTGCCGCGCTCTTCTTTATCGATCTGAACAATGACTTCCTGACCTTCACGCAACACATCTTTAATGTTGGGACGACCATGAGCACTGTAGTTAGCAGGGAAATATTCGCGGGCAATTTCTTTTAGTGGGAGGAAACCGTGACGTTCAGCGCCGTAATCAACAAAAGCAGCTTCCAGACTCGGTTCAATGCGGGTGATTTTACCTTTGTAGATGTTTGCCTTTTTCTGCTCGTGCCCTGGACTTTCGATATCCAGGTCATACAGACGCTGCCCATCTACAAGGGCAACGCGCAACTCTTCCTGCTGAGTTGCGTTGATTAACATTCTTTTCATCGTAACTTACTCATTATTCTTACATTGACGACTAAGCTGCGGGCAAAGTAACGCCTTTCCGGGTGTGAACCGATGGCCTCGTGTCTAGTCGCGTCGCCAACCTCACGGTTATCGTCAGCTCAAAGAGGCGCAGAGTGTCGGTTGCCCGTTTTTCATGCGGAAAAACAGCGCAATTATCAAAGAAACAGACTGGGTATTACTCTCCAGAAATATTTCCATCTACCGGTAAGGACTGCAACCCGCAGCCCGCTAACTGCCTGAAAGATCAATACGTCTTACGCCATTGCTGCGTGGATGATCGGTCGGGCAAAATGGGTTATTCCGTAAAATTTCTTGTTTTAACAAGGATGGACACGGAAACGGCCTCATTATTCCACTGCAAGCCTTGTTATAGCAAGATGACTTTTACCATTTATCACCCGCTTACTCACAGTTTTTTCACTTCTTGCTGGTGATTGGTTTAATAACCATCAATAAAGTGATCACGTAGTGAAGTAATAAGGTGCAAAACTAAATATAAGCATAGAAAAATGAGTGGCGCGAATCCTGTTGGCTAATTAGAATCGCCCACCATGAAAACAGAGACTCCATCCGTAAAAATTGTTGCTATCACCGCTGACGAAGCGGGGCAACGTATCGATAACTTTTTGCGTACCCAATTGAAAGGTGTACCAAAAAGTATGATTTACCGTATTTTGCGTAAAGGCGAAGTGCGGGTGAACAAAAAACGTATTAAGCCTGAATATAAACTCGAAGCGGGTGATGAGGTACGTATCCCACCGGTTCGCGTTGCTGAACGGGAAGAAGAGGCGGTTTCGCCACATCTGCAAAAGGTGGCAGCGCTGGCGGACGTCATCTTATATGAAGATGACCATATCCTGGTGCTGAATAAACCTTCCGGTACGGCGGTACATGGCGGCAGTGGTTTAAGCTTCGGCGTTATCGAAGGTTTGCGGGCGTTGCGCCCGGAAGCGCGGTTCCTTGAACTGGTTCATCGTCTCGACCGGGACACTTCAGGTGTGTTGCTGGTAGCGAAAAAACGCTCGGCGTTGCGTTCTCTGCATGAGCAATTACGTGAAAAAGGGATGCAAAAAGATTACCTGGCGCTGGTGCGCGGTCAGTGGCAGTCGCATGTGAAGAGCGTTCAAGCGCCGTTATTGAAAAATATTCTGCAAAGCGGCGAACGTATTGTGCGTGTGAGTCAGGAAGGCAAACCGTCGGAAACACGCTTTAAAGTGGAAGAACGCTATGCATTTGCCACCCTGGTGCGTTGTAGCCCGGTAACAGGGCGTACTCATCAGATCCGTGTGCATACACAATATGCGGGTCATCCGATTGCCTTTGACGATCGCTACGGTGACCGTGAATTTGACAGACAGCTCACTGAAGCCGGCACGGGATTAAATCGTCTGTTCCTGCACGCCGCAGCGTTGAAGTTTACCCATCCGGGGACCGGAGAGGTGATGCGTATCGAAGCGCCGATGGATGATGGTTTGAAGCGTTGTTTGCAAAAACTGCGTAACGCGCGCTAATACGAGCATATAAGCATGATAATGGGCGGTTGGCCTGATAAGGCGTTCACGCCGCATCAGGCCGCCAGCACCGATTGCCGGATGCGACGTAACCGCATCCGGCGCAAACAACTATCCCATCAGCGGGTTTTTCCCTTCCCGACGTAACATCTGACACAGCGCGATTAGCGGTAAACCAACCAGCGTGTTAGGGTCTCGCCCCTCTAAACGCTCAAACAGCGTAATGCCAAATCCTTCACTCTTAAAGCTACCCGCGCAGTGCAGGGGATGCTCCTTACGCACGTAATTATCAATCTCCGCCTCGCTCAGGTGACGGAAATGGACGTCAAAAGGCTCCACTTCTGTTTGCAGATGCCCATTCGCCGAATTAAACAACGCCAGTCCAGTATAGAAGGTGACGATATTGCCGCTGGCTTTGCGTAATTGCAGACGGGCATTTTCTTCCGTTAACGGTTTACCGGTGATTTCGCCATCAAGAACACATACCTGGTCTGAACCAATAATTAAATGATCCGGATAACGTGACGCCAGAGATTGCGCTTTTTCTTGTGCCAGTCGAAGCACCAACTGTCGCGGTGATTCGTCGCTGCGTGGGGTTTCGTCGACCTCTGGTGCTGCACATTCAAAAGAGATTTGCAGTTTTTCCAGAAGAGCGCGACGCCAGGGCGAAGTGGAGGCTAAAATAAGTTTAGGCATATTTTTTTCCATCAGATATAGCGTATTGATGATAGCCATTTTAAACTATGCGCTTCGTTTTGCAGGTTGATGTTCGTTATCAGCACTGAACGAAAATAAAGCAGTAACCCGCAATGTGTGCGAATTATTGGCAAAAGGCAACCACAGGCTGCCTTTTTCTTTGACTCTATGACGTTACAAAGTTAATATGCGCGCCCTATGCAAAAGGTAAAATTACCCCTGACTCTCGATCCGGTTCGTACGGCTCAAAAACGCCTTGATTACCAGGGTATCTATACTCCTGATCAGGTTGAGCGCGTCGCCGAATCCGTAGTCAGTGTGGACAGTGATGTGGAATGCTCCATGTCGTTCGCTATCGATAACCAACGTCTCGCAGTGTTAAACGGCGATGCGAAGGTGACGGTAACGCTCGAGTGTCAGCGTTGCGGGAAGCCGTTTACTCATCAGGTCTACACAACGTATTGTTTTAGTCCTGTGCGTTCAG
Organism: Escherichia sp. WS3063; assembly: GCF_046486595.1. Lineage (NCBI taxonomy): Bacteria > Pseudomonadati > Pseudomonadota > Gammaproteobacteria > Enterobacterales > Enterobacteriaceae > Escherichia > Escherichia sp. WS3063. The sequence goes on along the minus strand of NZ_JBJQKY010000005.1, from coordinate 61,696 downwards.
ACGAACAGGCTGAAGCACTGCCGGAAGCGTATGAACCGATTGAGGTTAACGAATTCGGTGAAATCGATCTGCTTGCAATGGTTGAAGATGAAATCATCCTCGCCTTGCCGGTAGTTCCGGTGCATGATTCTGAACACTGTGAAGTGTCCGAAGCGGACATGGTCTTTGGTGAACTGCCTGAAGAAGCGCAAAAGCCAAACCCATTTGCCGTATTAGCCAGCTTAAAGCGTAAGTAATTGGTGCTCCCCGTTGGATCGGGGATAAACCGTAATTGAGGAGTAAGGTCCATGGCCGTACAACAGAATAAACCAACCCGTTCCAAACGTGGCATGCGTCGTTCCCATGACGCGCTGACCGCAGTCACCAGCCTGTCTGTAGACAAAACTTCTGGTGAAAAACACCTGCGTCACCACATCACTGCCGACGGTTACTACCGCGGCCGCAAGGTCATCGCTAAGTAATCACGCGTCTGCGTGATGAAGCTTAGTGAGGATTTTCCCCAGGCAACTGGGGAAAGACCAAACCGGGCGGCGACGATACCTTGACACGTCTAACCCTGGCGTTAGATGTCATGGGAGGGGATTTTGGCCCTTCCGTGACAGTGCCTGCAGCATTGCAGGCACTGAATTCTAATTCGCAACTCACTCTTCTTTTAGTCGGCAATCCCGACGCCATCACGCCATTACTTGCTAAAGCTGACTTTGAACAACGTTCGCGTCTGCAGATTATTCCTGCGCAGTCAGTTATCGCCAGTGATGCCCGGCCTTCGCAAGCTATCCGCGCCAGTCGTGGGAGTTCAATGCGCGTGGCCCTGGAGCTGGTGAAAGAAGGTCGAGCGCAAGCCTGTGTCAGTGCCGGTAATACCGGGGCGCTGATGGGGCTGGCAAAATTATTACTCAAGCCCCTGGAGGGGATTGAGCGTCCGGCGCTGGTGACGGTATTACCGCATCAGCAAAAGGGCAAAACGGTGGTCCTCGATTTAGGGGCCAACGTCGATTGTGACAGCACAATGTTGGTGCAATTTGCCATTATGGGCTCAGTCCTGGCTGAAGAGGTGGTGGAAATTCCCAATCCTCGCGTGGCGTTGCTCAATATTGGTGAAGAAGAAGTAAAGGGTCTCGACAGTATTCGGGATGCCTCAGCGGTGCTTAAAACAATCCCTTCTATCAATTATATCGGCTATCTTGAAGCCAATGAGTTGTTAACTGGCAAGACAGATGTGCTGGTTTGTGACGGCTTTACAGGAAATGTCACATTAAAGACGATGGAAGGTGTTGTCAGGATGTTCCTTTCTCTGCTGAAATCTCAGGGTGAAGGGAAAAAACGGTCGTGGTGGCTACTGTTATTAAAGCGTTGGCTACAAAAGAGCCTGACGAGGCGATTCAGTCACCTCAACCCCGACCAGTATAACGGCGCCTGTCTGTTAGGATTGCGCGGCACGGTGATAAAAAGTCATGGTGCAGCCAATCAGCGAGCTTTTGCGGTCGCGATTGAACAGGCAGTGCAGGCGGTGCAGCGACAAGTTCCTCAGCGAATTGCCGCTCGCCTGGAATCTGTATACCCAGCTGGTTTTGAGCTGCTGGACGGTGGCAAAAGCGGAACTCTGCGGTAGCAGGACGCTGCCAGTGAACTCGCAGTTTGCAAGTGACGGTATATAACCGAAAAGTGACTGAGCGTACATGTATACGAAGATTATTGGTACTGGCAGCTATCTGCCCGAACAAGTGCGGACAAACGCCGATTTGGAAAAAATGGTGGACACCTCTGACGAGTGGATTGTCACTCGTACCGGTATCCGCGAACGCCACATTGCCGCGCCAAACGAAACCGTTTCAACCATGGGCTTTGAAGCGGCGACACGCGCAATTGAGATGGCGGGCATTGAGAAAGACCAGATTGGCCTGATCGTTGTGGCAACGACTTCTGCTACGCACGCTTTCCCGAGCGCAGCTTGTCAGATTCAAAGCATGTTGGGCATTAAAGGTTGCCCGGCATTTGACGTTGCAGCAGCCTGCGCAGGTTTCACCTATGCATTAAGCGTAGCCGATCAATACGTGAAATCTGGGGCGGTGAAGTATGCTCTGGTCGTCGGTTCCGATGTACTGGCGCGCACCTGCGATCCAACAGATCGTGGGACTATTATTATTTTTGGCGATGGCGCGGGCGCTGCGGTGCTGGCTGCCTCTGAAGAGCCGGGAATCATCTCCACCCATCTGCATGCCGACGGTAGCTATGGTGAGTTGCTGACGCTGCCTAATGCTGACCGTGTGAATCCAGAGAATTCAATTCATCTGACGATGGCGGGCAACGAAGTCTTCAAGGTTGCGGTAACAGAACTGGCGCACATCGTTGATGAGACGCTGGCGGCGAATAATCTTGACCGTTCTCAACTGGACTGGCTGGTTCCGCATCAGGCTAACCTGCGTATTATCAGTGCAACGGCGAAAAAACTCGGTATGTCGATGGACAATGTCGTGGTGACGCTGGATCGCCACGGTAATACCTCTGCGGCCTCTGTCCCGTGCGCGCTGGATGAAGCTGTACGCGACGGGCGCATTAAGCCGGGGCAGTTGGTTCTGCTTGAAGCCTTTGGCGGTGGATTCACCTGGGGCTCCGCGCTGGTTCGTTTCTAGGATAAGGATTAAAACATGACGCAATTTGCATTTGTGTTCCCTGGACAGGGTTCTCAAACCGTTGGAATGCTGGCTGATATGGCGGCGAGCTATCCAATTGTCGAAGAAACGTTTGCTGAAGCTTCTGCGGCGCTGGGCTACGACCTGTGGGCGCTGACCCAGCAGGGGCCAGCTGAAGAACTGAATAAAACCTGGCAAACCCAGCCAGCGCTGTTGACTGCATCTGTTGCGCTGTATCGCGTATGGCAGCAGCAGGGCGGTAAAGCACCGGCAATGATGGCTGGTCACAGCTTGGGGGAATACTCCGCGCTGGTTTGCGCTGGTGTGATTGATTTCGCTGATGCGGTGCGTCTGGTTGAGATGCGCGGTAAGTTTATGCAAGAAGCCGTACCGGAAGGAACGGGGGCTATGGCGGCAATCATCGGTCTGGATGATGCGTCTATTGCGAAAGCGTGTGAAGAAGCTGCAGAAGGTCAGGTCGTTTCTCCGGTAAACTTTAACTCTCCGGGACAGGTGGTTATTGCCGGTCATAAAGAAGCAGTTGAGCGTGCTGGCGCTGCCTGTAAAGCTGCGGGCGCAAAACGCGCTCTGCCGTTACCAGTGAGCGTACCGTCTCACTGTGCGCTGATGAAACCAGCAGCCGACAAACTGGCAGTAGAATTAGCGAAAATCACCTTTAACGCACCAACAGTTCCTGTTGTGAATAACGTTGATGTGAAATGCGAAACCAATGGTGATGCCATCCGTGACGCACTGGTACGTCAGTTGTATAACCCGGTTCAGTGGACGAAGTCTGTTGAATACATGGCAGCGCAAGGCGTAGAACATCTCTATGAAGTCGGCCCGGGCAAAGTGCTTACTGGCCTGACGAAACGCATTGTCGACACCCTGACCGCCTCGGCGCTGAACGAACCTTCAGCGATGGCAGCGGCGCTCGAGCTTTAAAAGAGGAAAATCATGAATTTTGAAGGAAAAATCGCACTGGTAACCGGTGCAAGCCGCGGAATTGGCCGCGCAATTGCTGAAACGCTCGCAGCCCGTGGCGCGAAAGTTATTGGCACTGCGACCAGTGAAAATGGCGCTCAGGCGATCAGTGATTATTTAGGTGCCAACGGCAAAGGTCTGATGTTGAATGTGACCGACCCGGCATCTATCGAATCTGTTCTGGAAAAAATTCGCGCAGAATTTGGTGAAGTGGATATCCTGGTCAATAATGCCGGTATCACTCGTGATAACCTGTTAATGCGAATGAAAGATGAAGAGTGGAACGATATTATCGAAACCAACCTTTCATCTGTTTTCCGTCTGTCAAAAGCGGTAATGCGCGCTATGATGAAAAAGCGTCATGGTCGTATTATCACTATCGGTTCTGTGGTTGGTACCATGGGAAATGGCGGTCAGGCCAACTACGCTGCGGCGAAAGCGGGCTTGATCGGCTTCAGTAAATCACTGGCGCGCGAAGTTGCGTCACGCGGTATTACTGTAAACGTTGTTGCTCCGGGCTTTATTGAAACGGACATGACACGTGCGCTGAGCGATGACCAGCGTGCGGGTATCCTGGCGCAGGTTCCTGCGGGTCGCCTCGGCGGCGCACAGGAAATCGCCAACGCGGTTGCATTCCTGGCATCCGACGAAGCAGCTTACATCACGGGTGAAACTTTGCATGTGAACGGCGGGATGTACATGGTCTGACCGCGATTTGCACAAAATGCTCATGTTGCGCGCAGTCTGCGTGGTTATGAGTAATAATTAGTGCAAAATGATTTGCGTTATTGGGGGGTAAGGCCTCAAAATAACGTAAAATCGTGGTAAGACCTGCCGGGATTTAGTTGCAAATTTTTCAACATTTTATACACTACGAAAACCATCGCGAAAGCGAGTTTTGATAGGAAATTTAAGAGTATGAGCACTATCGAAGAACGCGTTAAGAAAATTATCGGCGAACAGCTGGGCGTTAAGCAGGAAGAAGTTACCAACAATGCTTCTTTCGTTGAAGACCTGGGCGCGGATTCTCTTGACACCGTTGAGCTGGTAATGGCTCTGGAAGAAGAGTTTGATACTGAGATTCCGGACGAAGAAGCTGAGAAAATCACCACCGTTCAGGCTGCCATTGATTACATCAACGGCCACCAGGCGTAAGTGAACATCTCCAGGCGGTCGTTCGACCGCCTGAGTTTTATCTTTTTGTCCCACTAGAATCATTTTTTCCCTCCCTGGAGGACAAACGTGTCTAAGCGTCGTGTAGTTGTGACCGGACTGGGCATGTTGTCTCCTGTCGGCAATACCGTAGAGTCTACCTGGAAAGCTCTGCTTGCCGGTCAGAGTGGCATCAGCCTAATCGACCATTTCGATACTAGCGCCTATGCAACGAAATTTGCTGGCTTAGTAAAGGATTTTAACTGTGAGGACATTATCTCGCGCAAAGAACAGCGCAAGATGGATGCCTTCATTCAATATGGAATTGTCGCTGGCGTTCAGGCCATGCAGGATTCTGGCCTTGAAATAACGGAAGAGAACGCAACCCGCATTGGTGCCGCAATTGGCTCCGGGATTGGCGGCCTCGGACTGATCGAAGAAAACCACACATCTCTGATGAACGGTGGTCCACGTAAGATCAGCCCATTCTTCGTTCCGTCAACGATTGTGAACATGGTGGCAGGTCATCTGACTATCATGTATGGCCTGCGTGGCCCAAGCATCTCTATCGCGACCGCCTGTACTTCCGGCGTGCACAACATTGGCCATGCTGCGCGTATTATCGCGTATGGCGATGCTGACGTGATGGTTGCAGGTGGCGCAGAGAAAGCCAGTACGCCGCTGGGCGTTGGTGGTTTTGGCGCGGCACGTGCATTATCTACCCGCAATGATAACCCGCAAGCGGCGAGCCGCCCGTGGGATAAAGAGCGTGATGGTTTCGTACTGGGCGATGGTGCCGGTATGCTGGTACTTGAAGAGTACGAACACGCGAAAAAACGCGGTGCGAAAATTTACGCTGAACTCGTCGGCTTTGGTATGAGCAGCGATGCTTATCATATGACGTCACCGCCAGAAAATGGCGCAGGTGCAGCTCTGGCGATGGCAAATGCTCTGCGTGATGCAGGCATTGAAGCGAGTCAGATTGGCTACGTTAACGCGCACGGTACTTCTACGCCGGCTGGCGATAAAGCTGAAGCGCAGGCGGTGAAAACCATCTTCGGTGAAGCTGCAAGCCGTGTGTTGGTAAGCTCCACGAAATCTATGACCGGTCACCTGTTAGGTGCGGCGGGTGCAGTAGAATCTATCTACTCCATCCTGGCGCTGCGCGATCAGGCTGTTCCGCCAACCATCAACCTGGATAACCCGGATGAAGGTTGCGATCTGGATTTCGTACCGCACGAAGCGCGCCAGGTAAGCGGAATGGAATACACGCTGTGTAACTCCTTCGGCTTCGGTGGCACTAATGGTTCTTTGATCTTTAAAAAGATCTAAGTTGTCATTTCCCACCCTTATAAAAGGTCCGCTTGCGGGCCTTTTTTCTTAGCTTTTATTCCGACTTGTTCCGTAGTGAACATGCTGCCACACTAACAATTCTCTGATAAGGAGCCGGTATGTTCTTAATTAACGGTCATAAGCAGGAATCGCTGGCAGTAAGCGATCGGGCAACGCAGTTTGGTGATGGTTGTTTTACCACCGCCAGAGTTATCGACGGTAAAGTCAGTTTGTTATCGGCGCATATCCAGCGACTACAGGATGCTTGTCAGCGGTTGATGATTTCCTGTGACTTCTGGCCTCAGCTTGAACTAGAGATGAAAACGCTGGCAGCAGAACAGCAAAATGGTGTGCTGAAAGTGGTGATCAGTCGCGGTAGTGGCGGGCGAGGATACAGCACATTGAACAGCGGACCGGCAACGCGGATTCTCTCCGTTACGGTTTATCCCGCACATTACGACCGTTTGCGTAACGAGGGGATGACGTTGGCGCTAAGCCCGGTGCGGCTGGGGCGCAATCCTCATCTTGCAGGTATTAAACATCTTAATCGGCTTGAGCAAGTATTGATCCGCTCTCATCTTGAGCAGACAAACGCTGATGAGGCGCTGGTCCTTGACAGCGAAGGGTGGGTTACGGAATGCTGTGCGGCTAATTTGTTCTGGCGGAAGGGCAACGTAGTTTATACGCCGCGACTGGATCAGGCAGGTGTTAACGGCATTATGCGACAATTCTGTATCCGTTTACTGGCACAATCCTCTTATCAGCTTGTCGAAGTGCAAGCCTCGCTGGAGGAGGCGTTGCAGGCAGATGAGATGGTTATTTGTAATGCGTTAATGCCAGTGATGCCCGTACGTGCCTGTGGCGATGTCTCCTTTTCGTCAGCAACGTTATATGAATATTTAGCCCCACTTTGTGAGCGCCCGAATTAGTCATGAAAAAAGTGTTATTGATTATCTTGTTATTGCTGGTGGTACTGGGTATCGCCGCTGGTGTGGGCGTCTGGAAGGTTCGCCATCTTGCCGACAGCAAATTGCTTATCAAAGAAGAGACGATATTTACCCTGAAGCCAGGGACCGGACGTCTGGCGCTAGGTGAACAGCTTTATGCCGATAAGATCATCAATCGCCCACGGGTTTTTCAATGGCTGCTGCGTATCGAACCGGATCTTTCTCACTTTAAAGCCGGGACTTACCGCTTTACACCGCAGATGACCGTGCGCGAGATGCTGAAATTGCTGGAAAGCGGTAAAGAAGCACAGTTCCCTCTGCGACTGGTAGAAGGGATGCGTCTGAGCGATTACCTCAAGCAATTGCGTGAGGCCCCGTATATCAAGCATACGCTGAGCGACGATAAGTACGCCACCGTAGCGCAGGCACTTGAACTGGAAAACCCAGAGTGGATTGAAGGTTGGTTCTGGCCAGACACCTGGATGTATACCGCCAATACCACCGATGTCGCGTTACTCAAGCGAGCGCACAAGAAAATGGTGAAAGCGGTCGATAGCGCCTGGGAAGGGCGTGCGGACGGTCTGCCCTATAAAGATAAAAACCAGCTGGTGACGATGGCATCAATTATCGAAAAAGAAACCGCCGTTGCCAGTGAACGCGATCAGGTTGCCTCGGTATTTATCAACCGGTTACGCATTGGTATGCGCCTGCAGACCGACCCGACCGTGATTTACGGGATGGGAGAGCGTTATAATGGCAAACTTTCTCGTGCAGACCTGGAAACGCCGACAGCGTATAACACCTATACCATTACCGGTTTGCCGCCAGGTGCAATAGCTACGCCGGGGGCGGATTCGCTGAAGGCTGCTGCGCATCCGGCAAAAACGCCGTATCTCTATTTTGTGGCCGATGGTAAAGGTGGTCACACGTTTAATACCAATCTTGCCAGTCATAACAAGTCTGTGCAGGATTATCTGAAAGTGCTTAAGGAAAAAAATGCGCAGTAAGTATATCGTCATTGAGGGGCTGGAAGGCGCAGGCAAAACTACCGCGCGTAACGTGGTGGTTGAGACGCTCGAGCAACTGGGTATCCGCGACATGGTTTTCACTCGGGAACCTGGCGGTACGCAACTTGCCGAAAAGTTAAGAAGCCTGGTGCTGGATATCAAATCGGTAGGCGATGAAGTCATTACCGATAAAGCCGAAGTTCTGATGTTTTATGCCGCGCGCGTTCAACTGGTAGAAACGGTCATCAAACCTGCGCTGGCTAACGGCGCCTGGGTGATTGGCGATCGCCACGATCTCTCCACTCAGGCGTATCAGGGCGGCGGACGTGGTATTGACCAACATATGCTGGCAACATTGCGTGATGCTGTTCTCGGGGATTTTCGCCCCGACTTAACGCTCTATCTCGATGTTACCCCGGAAGTTGGCTTAAAACGCGCGCGTGCGCGCGGCGAACTGGATCGTATTGAGCAAGAGTCTTTCGATTTTTTTAATCGCACCCGCGCCCGCTATCTGGAACTAGCAGCACAAGATAAAAGCATTCATACCATTGATGCCACCCAGCCGCTGGAGTCCGTGATGGATGCAATCCGCACTACCGTGACCCACTGGGTGAAGGAGTTGGACGCATGAGATGGTATCCATGGTTACGACCTGATTTCGAAAAACTGGTAGCCAGCTATCAGGCCGGAAGAGGTCACCATGCGCTACTCATTCAGGCGTTACCGGGCATGGGTGATGATGCTTTAATCTACGCCCTGAGCCGTTATTTACTCTGCCAACAACCGCAGGGCCACAAAAGTTGCGGTCACTGTCGTGGATGTCAGTTGATGCAGGCTGGCACACATCCCGATTACTACACCCTGGCTCCCGAAAAAGGGAAAAATGCGCTGGGCATTGATGCGGTACGTGAGGTCACCGAAAAGCTGAATGAGCACGCACGCTTAGGTGGTGCGAAAGTTGTCTGGGTAACCGATGCTGCCTTACTAACCGACGCCGCGGCTAACGCATTGCTGAAAACGCTTGAAGAGCCACCAGCAGAAACCTGGTTTTTCCTGGCTACCCGCGAGCCAGAACGTTTACTGGCAACATTACGTAGTCGTTGTCGGTTACATTACCTTGCGCCGCCGCCGGAACAGTACGCCGTGACCTGGCTTTCACGCGAAGTGACAATGTCACAGGATGCACTACTTGCCGCATTGCGCTTAAGCGCCGGTTCGCCTGGGGCGGCACTGGCGTTGTTTCAGGGAGATAACTGGCAGGCTCGTGAAACATTGTGTCAGGCGCTGGCATATAGCGTGCAATCGGGCGACTGGTATTCGCTGCTAGCGGCCCTTAATCATGAACAAGCTCCGGCGCGTTTACACTGGCTGGCAACGTTGCTGATGGATGCGCTAAAACGCCATCATGGCGCTGCGCAGGTGACCAATGTTGATGTGCCGGGCCTGGTCGTCGAACTGGCAAACCATCTATCTCCCTCGCGCCTGCAGGCTATACTGGGGGATGTTTGCCACATTCGTGAACAGTTAATGTCTGTCACAGGCATCAACCGCGAGCTTCTCATCATCGATCTTTTACTGCGTATTGAGCATTACCTGCAACCGGGCGTTGTGCTACCGGTTCCTCATCTTTAAGAGAGACATCATGTTTTTAGTCGACTCACACTGCCATCTCGATGGTCTGGATTATGAATCTTTGCATAAGGACGTGGATGACGTTCTGGCGAAAGCCGCCGCACGCGATGTGAAATTTTGTCTGGCAGTCGCCACAACATTACCGGGTTATTTACACATGCGGGATCTGGTAGGCGAACGTGACAACGTCGTATTTTCTTGTGGCGTGCATCCACTCAACCAGAATGATCCCTACGATGTAGAAGATTTACGCCGTCTGGCGGCAGAAGAGGGCGTTGTTGCGCTGGGTGAAACCGGGTTGGATTATTATTACACGCCGGAAACTAAAGTACGGCAGCAAGAGTCCTTCATCCATCATATCCAGATTGGTCGTGAACTGAACAAGCCGGTTATCGTCCACACCCGTGACGCCCGCGCCGATACGCTGGCAATTCTGCGCGAAGAAAAAGTGACGGATTGCGGTGGCGTACTACACTGTTTTACAGAGGACAGAGAAACGGCGGGTAAATTACTGGATCTCGGATTTTACATCTCCTTTTCCGGCATTGTGACCTTCCGTAATGCGGAGCAACTGCGCGATGCCGCGCGTTATGTCCCCCTGGATCGGTTACTGGTGGAAACTGACTCACCTTACCTTGCGCCAGTACCGCATCGAGGAAAAGAGAATCAACCTGCGATGGTTCGTGACGTTGCAGAATACATGGCTGTGTTGAAAGGTGTTGCCGTTGAAGAACTGGCGCAGGTAACCACCGATAACTTCGCCCGTCTGTTTCACATCGACGCTTCCCGCCTTCAATCCATCCGTTGAATGAGTTTTTTTAAAGCTCGTAATTAATGGCTAAAACGAGTAAAGTTCACCGCCGAAAATTGGGCGGTGAATAACCACGTTTGAAATATTGTGACATATGTTTTGTCAAAATGTGCAACTTCTCCAATGATCTGAAGTTGAAACGTGATAGCCGTCAAACAAATCGGCACTGAATTATTTTACTCTGTGTAATAAATAAAGGGCGCTTAGATGCCCTGTACACGGCGAGGCTCTCCCCCCTTGCCACGCGTGAGAACGTAAAAAAAGCACCCATACTCAGGAGCACTCTCAATTATGTTTAAGAATGCATTTGCTAACCTGCAAAAGGTCGGTAAATCGCTGATGCTGCCGGTATCCGTACTGCCTATCGCAGGTATTCTGCTGGGCGTCGGTTCCGCGAATTTCAGCTGGCTGCCCGCCGTTGTATCGCATGTTATGGCAGAAGCAGGCGGTTCCGTCTTTGCAAACATGCCACTGATTTTTGCGATCGGTGTCGCCCTCGGCTTTACCAATAACGATGGCGTATCCGCGCTGGCCGCAGTTGTTGCCTATGGCATCATGGTTAAAACCATGGCCGTGGTTGCGCCACTGGTACTGCATTTACCTGCTGAAGAAATCGCCTCTAAACACCTGGCGGATACTGGCGTACTCGGAGGGATTATCTCCGGTGCGATCGCAGCGTACATGTTTAACCGTTTCTACCGTATTAAGCTGCCTGAGTATCTTGGCTTCTTTGCCGGTAAACGCTTTGTGCCGATCATTTCAGGCCTGGCTGCCATCTTTACTGGCGTTGTGCTGTCCTTCATTTGGCCGCCTATTGGTTCTGCAATCCAGACCTTCTCTCAGTGGGCTGCTTACCAGAACCCGGTAGTTGCGTTTGGCATTTACGGTTTCATCGAACGTTGCCTGGTACCGTTTGGTCTGCACCACATCTGGAACGTACCTTTCCAGATGCAGATTGGTGAATACACCAACGCAGCAGGTCAGGTTTTCCACGGCGACATTCCGCGTTATATGGCGGGTGACCCGACTGCGGGTAAACTGTCAGGTGGCTTCCTGTTCAAAATGTACGGTCTGCCAGCTGCCGCAATTGCTATCTGGCACTCTGCTAAACCAGAAAACCGCGCGAAAGTGGGCGGTATTATGATCTCCGCGGCGCTGACCTCGTTCCTGACCGGTATCACCGAGCCGATCGAGTTCTCCTTCATGTTCGTTGCGCCGATCCTGTACATCATCCACGCGATTCTGGCAGGCCTGGCATTCCCAATCTGTATTCTTTTGGGGATGCGTGACGGTACGTCGTTCTCGCACGGTCTGATCGACTTCATCGTTCTGTCTGGTAACAGCAGCAAACTGTGGCTGTTCCCGATCGTCGGTATCGGTTATGCCATTGTTTACTACACCATCTTCCGCGTGCTGATTAAAGCACTGGATCTGAAAACGCCGGGTCGTGAAGACGCGACTGAAGATGCAAAAGCGACAGGTACCAGCGAAATGGCACCGGCTCTGGTTGCTGCATTTGGTGGTAAAGAAAACATTACTAACCTCGACGCATGTATTACCCGTCTGCGCGTCAGCGTTGCTGATGTGTCTAAAGTGGATCAGGCTGGCCTGAAGAAACTGGGCGCAGCGGGCGTAGTGGTTGCTGGTTCTGGTGTTCAGGCGATTTTCGGTACTAAATCCGATAACCTGAAAACCGAGATGGATGAGTACATCCGTAACCACTAATCCGTAAGACGTTGGGGAGACTAAGGCAGCCAGATGGCTGCCTTTTTTACAGGTGTTATTCAGAATTGATACGTGCCGGTAATGCTGAAATTACGCGGTGCGCCGTAGACGATAGAACCTTCCACGTTGGTATCGTAGGTTTTGTCGAACAGGTTATTGACGTTCCCCTGTAACGAGAAGTTTTTCGTCACCTGGTAGCGGGTGAAGAGATCCACCAGCGCGTAGCTACCTTGCTCGGCGCGGAAGGTGCCATACGGTGTCACGGTGTCGGTATACACGCGATTTTGCCAGTTAACACCACCGCCGACCGTCAACTCTGGCATGACAGGCAACCGATAGCTGGTGAACATTTTAACCGTGGTGCGTGGCAGATTAGGATTAACGGCGTTTCCTTCGTTATCCTCTGCAATATAGCGCGTTGCGCCAAACGTCAGCTGCCAGTTGTCGGTAATTGCGCCGTTGAGTTCAAATTCCACACCTTTACTGACTGTCCCATCCACCGCTTTATAGGCGGTTTCGCCGTTGCTGCCGGGGATAGGTGTACCGGTGGACTGAGCGACATTATCCTGCTCAATACGGAAGATGGCTAACGTGGTGGTCAGACGGCTATTCATCCAGTCCGATTTCAGACCCAACTCGTAGTTGTTACCGGTGATTGGAGCCAGATATTTGCCTGAACTGTCACGATCATTTTGCGGCTGGAAAATAGAGGTATAGCTGGCGTAGGTCGACCAGTTGTCATTGATGTCAAACACCAGACCAGCATAAGGCGTGGTGTGGTTTTTCTCCATGCTGTAAGTCAGCGTATCAACCCGCCAGTTGGTATAACGAGCGCCGAGGATCAGATGCAGCGGATCGGCAAGGGTGACACGAGTGGCAGCATATAACGATTTCATATGTGTGGTATCGTCCTGCGCCAGGCTCTGTGGTGACCAGTCGGTTTGTGGGAAATTGCCATTAAAGTTGTAGAAACTGCCAATTTCATCCGGGAAGATGTTGGCCCATGAACTGATGTAACGATTGTTTTGTTTGCTGTAACTGCCACCAAACATTAGATTGTGCTGACGACCAAACAATTCATAACTACCGTCAGCAAACAAATCCAGCGCATCAACTTTACGTTTGCCGCTGTTCCAACCGGTGCCGCCGACATAATCAAAACCAGGTCCATAATTACTGTATGGCCCAACCAGCATACCATCCGCTTTGTTTACATAGGCATCGACATACATCATTTTACTGTCAAATTCGACTTCGGAGTGGGTGGCATTCAGTGTCGCTTGCCAGGTATCAGCAAACCGCTGCTTGAGGGTCATAAAGACCTTGTTGATCTCTTTATCGTTATACGCCCAGTCAGGTGCGGTACTGCGTGCGCGATCGTAACTGTTGCTGCTGCCATCAGTATTCCAGCGCGGTAAACCGCCCCAGGTTGGGCTATTAACATCAATGCGCTGATATTCGTAACCGGCTGAAAGCGTCGTAAGATCGCCTAAATCAGCATCGACAATGCCGGAGAAGAAGGTTTTTTCACTGTTGTAGCGGTCCAGCCATGAGTCGTTATTCTGGTAGCCGCCGACAATTCGCGCGCGGATTTTACCATCTTCGGTGAGTGGGCTTTGTAAATCCGCCACATACCGTTCTTTGTTCCAGCTACCGTATTCCGCCGAGACATCGCCTTTAAATTCACGACTGGTCGCGTGTTTTCGAATCATATTAATTGCCGCAGATGGATTACCCGTCCCGGTCATGAGTCCTGTCGCGCCACGCACTACTTCTACGCGTTCAAACAGTGCCATATCAGAAAGTGCGTCGCCCAGATTCCAGCGCGATTCAAAATAGGTGGGGATACCATCAACCATATAGTTATCGATCTGGAATCCGCGGGAATAATAAAGAGCACGATCGGAATCCGCCTGACTTTTGCTGATCCCCAGCGTGTTTTCCATCACTTCGCCCAGCGTTTGTAACTGCTGATCTTCCATCCGCTGCTGGCTAACAATAGTGACCGACTGAGGAATATCACGTTGAGTCATCTGCATTTTTGTACCCGCAGAGGTAGACGTTACGTTGTAATCATTTTCGCCATCATCTGGGGCTGTGGCTGAACCCTCAACAATCACCGTTTCTTCAGTGACTGGTGCAGCAAAAGCGGCGGAAGGTAATAGTGCCAGTGCTATGCAACCGGCAAGGAGTGACGGTTTGATGATGGCTTGATGTTGATTATCCCTGTTAAATTGTGTCGAAAGCATTTGAAATCTCTTGGTTTATGTTGGCGTCAGGCTCATGCCGGAGCAGGGTGATGAGCGGTTATATTTAGTGTGCGAATAATTTTGTATGTAAATGCAAATGAGAAATATACGCATTCACATTTGGCGTGTAAACCAAACAGAGAATGTCTTTTCAGCGCATTCGCAGGCAGAAATGGGAATAATGGCGATATATACGGCAGCAAAACGATTTTTTGCTTAAGAAATCGTGAGTTAAGGTTGAAAGAGCAGGTTTAACTCGACCATACTCTATACTCGCAGTGTGGCGCGGCGTAGCATGGCGCAACGCATGGCTATTTGAAAAAGGAAAATGTCGTGGCAGAAGAAACTATATTCAGCAAAATTATTCGTCGTGAGATCCCCTCCGATATCGTCTACCAGGATGATCTGGTAACGGCGTTTCGCGATATTTCGCCGCAAGCGCCAACGCATATTCTGATCATTCCGAATATCCTCATTCCGACTGTGAACGACGTGTCAGCTGAGCATGAGCAGGCGCTGGGACGCATGATCACCGTAGCGGCAAAAATTGCTGAGCAAGAAGGTATTGCCGAAGATGGTTATCGTCTGATCATGAACACCAACCGCCATGGCGGACAAGAGGTTTACCACATCCATATGCATTTGTTGGGTGGTCGTCCGCTGGGACCAATGCTGACGCATAAAGGTCTGTAACGATGAGAAAAGGATGCTTTGGGCTGATGTCTCTGGCGTTGTTAGTGCTGGTGGGCTGTCGTTCACATCCGGAAATTCCGGTGAATGATGAGCAATCGCTGGTGATGGAGTCATCTTTATTGGCTGCGGGCATCAGTGCAGAAAAGCCCGTCCTTTCGACATCTGATATTCAACCTTCAGCATCCTCAACGCTTTATAACGAAAGGCAAGAACCCGTTACCGTTCATTATCGTTTTTACTGGTATGACGCCAGAGGGCTGGAGATGCATCCTCTGGAAAGGCCACGCAGCGTTACCATTCCCGCACATTCGGCGGTAACGCTGTACGGCAGCGCCAATTTTCTGGGGGCGCACAAAGTCAGACTTTATCTATATTTGTAAGGGGTGAATCTTGATGACAAAAATGAGTCGCTACGCCTTGATTACCGCGCTGGCGATGTTTCTCGCCGGTTGTGTGGGACAACGTGAACCTGCACCGGTAGAAGAAGTGAAACCAGCGCCGGAACAACCTGCCGAGCCACAACAGCCTGTCCCCACAGTGCCATCGGTGCCGACGATACCGCAGCAGCCAGGCCCAATTGAGCACGAAGATCAAACTGCACCGCCTGCGCCGCATATTCGCCATTATGACTGGAATGGCGCAATGCAGCCGATGGTCAGTAAGATGCTTGGGGCTGATGGCGTGACTGCGGGTAGCGTCCTTCTGGTTGATAGCGTTAACAACCGTACTAACGGTTCGCTGAATGCCGCAGAAGCGACCGAAACGCTGCGAAATGCGCTGGCTAATAACGGTAAATTTACCCTGGTTTCCGCCCAGCAGCTGTCGATGGCTAAGCAACAATTAGGTTTGTCGCCGCAGGACAGTTTAGGCACCCGTAGTAAAGCCATAGGCATTGCCCGCAATGTTGGCGCTCATTACGTGCTGTACTCCAGCGCCTCTGGCAACGTTAACGCTCCGACCCTACAAATGCAGCTGATGCTGGTGCAGACGGGCGAAATTATCTGGTCAGGTAAAGGTGCCGTTTCGCAGCAATAATCCCATCACGCGCGACGAATTGCTGTCGCGCTTTTTCCCGCAGTTTCATCCCGTCACGACGTTTAATAGTGGGCTTAGTGGCGGGAGTTTTCTCATTGAACACCAGGGCCAGCGTTTTGTTGTGCGTCAGCCGCACGATCCTGATGCGCCGCAGTCCGCGTTCTTGCGCCAGTATCGGGCTTTATCACAACTACCCGCATGCATTGCACCGAAGCCGCATTTATATCTCCGTGACTGGATGGTAGTCGACTATCTGCCCGGCGAGGTAAAAACGTATTTGCCGGATACTAACGAACTGGCAGGCTTGCTGTATTATCTACATCAACAACCGCGTTTTGGCTGGCGAATAACGCTGTTGCCGTTACTGGAACTGTACTGGCAGCAAAGCGATCCGGCGCGGCGGACAGTGGGTTGGCTGCGAAGGTTAAAACGTCTGCGCAAAGCGCGGGAACCACGGCCTTTACGCTTAAGTCCATTGCATATGGATGTCCACGCCGGAAATTTAGTGCATAGCGCGTCAGGGTTAAAACTCATCGACTGGGAGTATGCCGGAGATGGTGATATCGCGCTGGAACTGGCGGCGGTGTGGGTGGAAAATACTGACCAGCACCGGCAATTGGTCAATGACTATGCCACTCGCGCGAAGATTTATCCGGCGCAATTATGGCGTCAGGTCAGGCGATGGTTTCCCTGGCTGCTGATGCTCAAAGCAGGGTGGTTTGAGTACCGCTGGCGACAAACCGGCGATCAACAATTTATCAGGCTGGCCGATGACACCTGGCGGCAGCTATTAATAAAACAATAAGGAGAGCAGTGTGGGTCCAGTAATGTTGGATGTCGAAGGTTACGAACTGGACGCGGAAGAGCGTGAAATACTGGCGCATCCGCTGGTGGGAGGGCTGATTCTCTTTACGCGTAACTATCATGATCCTGCCCAGTTACGTGAACTGGTGCGCCAGATCCGCGCAGCTTCGCGCAATCATCTGGTGGTGGCGGTTGATCAGGAAGGTGGACGCGTGCAGCGTTTTCGTGAAGGTTTTACCCGCTTGCCAGCGGCACAATCATTCGCTGCGCTGTTGGGAATGGAAGAAGGCGGAAAACTGGCGCAAGAGGCAGGTTGGTTGATGGCCAGCGAAATGATTGCTATGGATATTGATATCAGCTTTGCGCCAGTGCTGGACGTCGGGCATATCAGCGCGGCGATTGGCGAGCGTTCTTATCATGCCGACCCACAAAAAGCCCTGGCAATTGCCAGCCGTTTTATTGATGGTATGCATGAAGCGGGAATGAAAACTACCGGGAAACACTTCCCAGGTCACGGTGCAGTAACGGCAGACTCACATAAAGAAACACCGTGCGACCCACGTCCGCAAGCGGAGATTCGCGCTAAAGATATGTCGGTCTTCAGTTCCTTAATCCGCGAAAATAAACTCGACGCCATTATGCCTGCGCATGTGATCTACAGTGATGTCGATCCGCGTCCGGCGAGCGGTTCTCCCTATTGGCTGAAAACCGTTTTGCGTCAGGAACTGGGTTTTGATGGCGTGATTTTCTCTGACGATTTATCGATGGAAGGAGCCGCGATTATGGGCAGTTATGCCGAACGCGGGCAGGCATCACTGGACGCGGGTTGCGATATGATCCTGGTCTGCAATAATCGTAAAGGGGCCGTCAGCGTGTTAGATAATCTGTCACCGATCAAGGCAGAACGTGTTACACGTTTGTATCATAAAGGTTCATTTTCGCGACAGGAACTGATGGACTCGGCTCGCTGGAAAGCGATCAGCGCCCGTCTGAATCAGTTACATGAACGCTGGCAGGAAGAGAAAGCAGGTCACTAACCCTGGCTTATGTGAGGAAGCGATGATTATCTATTTACACGGTTTTGACTCTAACAGTCCGGGTAACCACGAGAAAGTCTTACAATTGCAGTTTATTGACCCGGATGTACGCTTGATAAGCTACAGTACGCGGCATCCGAAACATGATATGCAGCATCTGCTTAAAGAAGTGGACAAAATGTTGCAACTGAACGTCGACGAGCGTCCGCTGATTTGCGGCGTTGGTCTGGGCGGATACTGGGCGGAACGGATTGGTTTTCTTTGCGATATCCGCCAGGTGATCTTCAACCCTAATTTGTTCCCTTATGAGAACATGGAAGGCAAGATTGATCGCCCGGAAGAGTATGCCGATATTGCCACTAAGTGTGTGACCAACTTCCGCGAAAAGAATCGCGATCGTTGCCTGGTGATTTTGTCGCGTAATGATGAAGCGCTTAACAGCCAGCGGACATCTGAAGAGCTGCATCATTATTACGAGATTGTCTGGGACGAAGAGCAGACGCACAAATTCAAGAATATCTCCCCGCATTTGCAGCGCATTAAGGCGTTCAAAACCCTCAGGTAAATGCCCTCGTCGCATCAGGTAACCTTGCCGGTACCTGATGCGCTCCGAATTCTGTAAGTCGGATAAGGCGTCCATGCCGCATCCGACAGTCGAGCATCAATGCCTGATGCGCCTCTTATCAGGCCTACCGAACGCACTCCATACACCCCTCACTCTATATCACTCTCACAAATTCGCTCAAATAATAAACAATAAACTCTGTTTTTTGATCTCACCCGGTAAAGTCGCCTATCTTTTCAGCAACAAAACTTGATTAACATCAATTTTGGTATGACCAATGCACCATTCATGTTATTCTCAATAGCGAAGAACATTTTCATTGCTGTAACCTGTTGTTAATTAAGAGCTATGTTAATAACCATTAATTAACAATTGGTTAATAAATTTAAGGGGGTCACGTTGACTACGCCATTGAAAAAAATTGTGATTGTCGGCGGCGGTGCTGGTGGGCTGGAAATGGCAACACAACTGGGGCATAAGCTGGGACGCAAGAAAAAAGCCAAAATCACGCTGGTCGATCGTAACCACAGCCACCTGTGGAAACCACTGCTGCACGAAGTGGCGACTGGCTCGCTTGATGAAGGCGTCGATGCGTTGAGCTATCTGGCCCATGCGCGCAATCATGGTTTCCAGTTCCAACTGGGTTCCGTCATTGATATTGATCGTGAAGCGAAAACAATCACTATTGCAGAACTGCGCGACGAAAAAGGTGAACTGCTGGTTCCGGAACGTAAAATCGCCTATGACACCCTGGTAATGGCGCTGGGTAGCACCTCCAACGATTTCAATACGCCAGGTGTCAAAGAGAACTGCATTTTCCTCGATAACCCGCACCAGGCGCGTCGCTTCCACCAGGAGATGCTGAATCTGTTCCTGAAATACTCCGCCAACCTGGGCGCGAATGGCAAAGTGAACATTGCGATAGTCGGCGGCGGCGCGACGGGTGTAGAACTCTCCGCTGAATTGCACAACGCGGTCAAGCAACTGCACAGCTATGGTTACAAAGGCCTGACCAACGAAGCCCTGAACGTAACGCTGGTAGAAGCGGGCGAACGTATTTTGCCTGCATTACCGCCACGTATCTCTGCTGCGGCCCATAATGAGTTAACGAAACTTGGCGTTCGCGTGCTGACGCAAACCATGGTCACCAGTGCTGATGAAGGCGGCCTGCATACTAAAGATGGCGAATATATTGAGGCTGATCTGATGGTGTGGGCAGCCGGGATCAAAGCGCCAGACTTCCTGAAAGATATCGGTGGTCTTGAAACCAACCGTATCAACCAGCTGGTGGTGGAACCGACGCTGCAAACCACTCGCGATCCAGACATTTACGCTATTGGCGACTGCGCGTCATGCCCGCGTCCGGAAGGGGGCTTTGTTCCGCCGCGCGCTCAGGCCGCACATCAGATGGCAACCTGCGCAATGAACAACATTCTGGCGCAGATGAACGGTAAGCCGCTGAAAAATTATCAGTATAAAGATCACGGTTCGCTGGTATCGCTGTCGAACTTCTCCACCGTCGGTAGCCTGATGGGTAACCTGACGCGCGGCTCAATGATGATTGAAGGACGAATTGCGCGCTTTGTATATATCTCGCTATACAGAATGCATCAGATTGCGCTGCATGGTTACTTTAAAACCGGATTAATGATGCTGGTGGGGAGTATTAACCGCGTTATCCGTCCGCGTTTGAAGTTGCATTAATCGACGTACACTGGCGGATGTGGCATAAACGCCTCATCCGCCCTGGACAAATGGTACGAGCGGTAGGCCTGATAAGACGCGTTAAGCGTCGCATCAGGCATTCCTTCAGACTCCTCCGAATCCTTAAGTATTTCCAGCCATTCCCGCGCTTTTCATCTTCTGTCTGATAGCTGCTTTTCTCCTTCGCTTGCATGATTGGCATAACTGCAAAGAAGGAGGTGTTCCCGTGAATAAATCAATGTTGGCGGGTATCGGGATTGGTGTCGCAGCTGCGCTGGGCGTAGCGGCAGTGGCCAGTCTGAACGTGTTTGAACGTGGCCCGCAATACGCTCAGGTTGTTTCTGCAACCCCAATCAAGGAAACGGTTAAAACACCGCGTCAGGAGTGTCGCAACGTCACAGTGACCCATCGTCGACCGGTGCAGGATGAAAATCGCATTACCGGGTCGGTGCTCGGCGCTGTTGCTGGTGGCGTGATAGGGCATCAGTTTGGTGGTGGTCGCGGTAAAGATGTCGCTACTGTTGTGGGGGCGCTGGGTGGTGGATATGCCGGTAACCAGATCCAGGGCTCTCTCCAGGAAAGCGATACTTACACGACTACGCAACAGCGTTGTAAAACGGTGTATGACAAGTCAGAAAAAATGCTCGGTTATGATGTGACCTATAAGATTGGCGGTCAGCAGGGCAAAATCCGCATGGACCGCGATCCGGGTACGCAGATCCCGCTAGATAGCAACGGGCAACTGATTTTGAATAACAAAGTATAACAAGGCTGTACTCTGCAATTTGGCCCCTCATTCGCTCAGGCTGAGGGGCTTTTTTTGCGACTTATTTCAGCAGTTCCGGCCATAAACGCAAAGTCGTTCGGGCAATCTGCATCAGTTTTTCCAGCGATGCACCTTCGCGTGCGCTGATCGACATCCCCTGAATAATACAATTAAGGAATTCTGCCAGATGCGTCACGTCACAGTGGGTCGGGATTTCCCCGCGCGCTTGTCGTTGACATAAAAACTGCTGCAAAGTGCGCTCTTGCATCGCATGGCGTGATTTCAGCGTATTGCCGATATCTCCGGAATCCGGGGAGAGGGTGGTGCAGTTGTTGATCATAAAGCAGCCAGCCGGGGTGTCTTTGCTGGTAAAGCAGTTGGCGACGGCAGCAAAATAGTCAGCCAGCGCAGTCTCCACGCTTTTCTCTTCACAAAACAGCTGTGCTTCATGCTTAGCGGCAAAACGATCGATATAGCGGTCGAGTACGGCGCGAAATAACCCCTCTTTGTTGGTAAATTCCGCGTATAGCGTGGGCGCTTTGGCTCCGGTCGCTTCGACGAGGTCCGCAAGAGAAGTCGCTTCATAACCGTGCTGCCAGAACAATTTCATGGCCTTATCAAGCGCGGCATCCCTGTCGAACACTTTTGGGCGGCCACGGCTTTTTTTTATACATTGTGTTGAGTCAGTTGCCATGATGCCGTTGTACCTGGTGACTGTGAATGAAAGGTTATTATAAAAATAATCACCTCCGTTCACCAGTCCAGAAACCATAAAAATAATCGCTTTCTATTTAACTGAAATTTAAAGATTTTTAAATTAATTAATGATTGTTATAAAAAATATCTTGTATGTGATCCAGATCACATCTATCATTTAGTTATCGATCGTTAAGTAATTGCTTGCGACGTCATTCATCTGCATAAGGCCACTATTATGAAAAACGTAAAAACCCTCATCGCTGCGGCGATTTTAAGCTCCATGTCATTTGTCAGCTTTGCGGCTGTCGAAGTTCAGTCAACCCCAGAAGGCCAACAAAAAGTCGGTACTATCAGTGCTAACGCGGGGACAAATCTGGGATCGCTGGAAGAGCAGCTGGCGCAAAAAGCGGATGAGATGGGCGCAAAATCTTTCCGTATTACTTCTGTAACCGGTCCGAATACCCTCCATGGAACAGCAGTAATTTATAAATAAGCATTAACCCTCATTAATGCCTGCTACTGCTGATTTTTTTCCCCGCGACATGCCGTGTCGCGGGGACTTTTTTATCCGAGCTTTACAGAGTTTGTGGGCTCACTTGATGACGGCGGACATCCACCGGCATCCCGGAACGGACATCCATCACATGTTGCATCACTTCAGCGTCAGTTTGTGCTGCATCTTTAAACGATTGCATTGCGCTATTCAGCGTAATTGGCAGCAGCTGCGGATCGTCATCAATCTTCTCTGACAGCGGCTGATGTACTTCAACCAGACGCGCACCGTTTGGTTCGGCAGAGACTTTAATCGGGGTGTTGATGATATTTACTTTGGTACCTGGGGTGACCTGGCTAAAGAGTGTTTTGATATCGTCATCCCGCAGACGAATACAGCCAGAACTTACCCGCATGCCAATGCCGAAATCGGCGTTCGTACCATGAAGCAAATAAACGCCGCCATAGGCCGCCAGACGAATCGCATGATGGCCCATTGGGTTATCCGGTCCAGCCGGCACTACCGCAGGCAACTCAATTCCCTGTGCTTTATAACGGGCGCGGATGTTTGCCGTTGGCGTCCAGGTTGGGTTTGCACGTTTGTCTGAAACGGTGGTCACCATTGTCGGCGTCAGCGTGTCACCACCTAACTGACCAATGCCGATGGGATACACGGTTACCGAATTTTTACCTGGCGGGTAGTAATAGAGACGCAGTTCCGCAATATTGATCACAATGCCTTCGCGCGGCGCATCTGGAAGTAGGGTTTGCAACGGGATCGTTAACACGCTACCCGCGCGCGGCACGTAAGGATCAACGCCGGGGTTAGCCTGTAACAGAGCGAGAAAGCCGACATTATATTTTTTGGCGATGGCTTCCAGAGAACCACCGTCATTTTCCACCACATGAAATTTGTTTTCGCCAACCAGACGACTGCCCGCTGGCGGCAGCGGCCAGGTGTTGGCTTTTGCCGGTAGCGCCAGCGCCACGGCAGCGGCGAACGTAAAAAACGTTAGCCAGCGAGAAAAACGCGTTTTGATCATCACCAAAGTCCATAATAAATATAAGGTTATTGTAATAAAAAGATAAGTCTGAATTATGGAGGGTGACAGTGTCGGATAGTGCAGGGAAGTGCAAAGAATTTGTAAATGTTGCAGATGGGGGCGCAGAAACGCCCCCGATTTACCATTAAGCGATCGCGTTCTCTTCCAGTTCACGCATAAACTGGCGTACCCATTCGATACGCGTTTTCCGCTCGCTCAAATCCTGAATAAACTTCAGACGCGTCGGACCATCAAGGCGGTAATGCTGCGGCTGTTTTTGCAGCAAACCAATCAACCAGGCCGGATTAACGTGATTCTTCTCGGCAAATTCGATCACGCCGCCTTTCTCATTACCTTCCAGCTTCCTGATCCCCAGTTTCTGCGCTTGCTGGCGCAGACGGGCAATATCCAACAGGGTACGCGCCGGATCCGGCAGCAGGCCGAAGCGATCGATAAGCTCGACTTTGATCTCTTCCAGTTCGTTTTCCGTTTTGGCGCTGGCAATACGTTTGTAGAACGACAGACGCGTGTTCACGTCAGGGATGAAATCATCTGGCAATAGCGACGGCATCCGCAGCTCGACTTCTGTTTGCTGGCTGGTGAGATCTTCCAGCGACGGCTCGCGTCCGGCTTTCAGCACATCGACGGCGTTTTCCAGCAACTCCATATACAGCGAGAAACCGATGGTTTCCATTGAGCCGCTTTGTTCTTCGCCAAGCAGTTCACCTGCGCCGCGGATCTCCAGATCGTGCGTTGCCAGCGCAAAACCTGCACCGAGATCTTCCAGCGAGGCAATCGCTTCAAGACGTTTTTGCGCATCGGTAGTCATCGCTTTTGGATGCGGTGTCAGCAACCATGCATATGCCTGGTGGTGCGAACGCCCGACGCGACCGCGCAACTGGTGCAACTGTGCCAGACCGAAGTGATCCGCACGTTCAATGATAATGGTGTTGGCGGTAGGAATGTCGATCCCGGTTTCGATAATGGTGGTACAAACCAGCACGTTGAAACGTTGATGATGGAAATCATTCATCACCCGTTCCAGTTCGCGCTCACGCATTTGCCCGTGACCGATGGCAATCCGCGCTTCAGGCACCAGTTCTGCCAGCCGTTCGGCGGCTTTCTGGATGTTTTCCACATCATTGTAAAGATAATAAACCTGCCCCCCGCGCAAAATTTCACGCAGGATCGCCTCCCTGACCACCAGGCTGTCATACTCACGGACAAAGGTTTTAACTGCCAGACGACGGGCGGGCGG
The DNA here is from genome assembly GCF_046486595.1 of Escherichia sp. WS3063. Classification (NCBI taxonomy): domain Bacteria; kingdom Pseudomonadati; phylum Pseudomonadota; class Gammaproteobacteria; order Enterobacterales; family Enterobacteriaceae; genus Escherichia; species Escherichia sp. WS3063. The sequence continues at coordinate 37,128 of NZ_JBJQKY010000005.1, read as the reverse complement.
CGTGGCGATAATCGACAGGTCACGCATTCCGCTCATTGCCATATTCAGCGTACGTGGGATCGGCGTTGCGGTAAGTGTCAGAATATCCACGTTCGCCCGCATCGCTTTAATGCGCTCTTTATGACGCACCCCGAAGCGGTGTTCTTCATCGACAATCAGCAGACCTAAATCTTTAAACTTGACGTCATTTTGCAGCAGTTTGTGCGTACCGATCAGAATATCGATTTTCCCTTCCGCCACTTCCGCAAGGATTTGCGTCTGCTCTTTGGCGCTGCGGAAACGGGAGATCATTTCGATACGTACCGGCCAGTTGGCGAAACGGTCGCGGAAGTTGTCGTAATGCTGCTGCGCGAGAAGGGTGGTAGGCACCAGCACCGCCACCTGTTTGTGGTTATCTACCGCCAGGAAAGCGGCGCGCATCGCCACTTCTGTTTTACCAAAGCCAACATCGCCGCACACCAGACGATCCATTGCCAGCGGCTGACACATGTCGCTAAGCACCGCATTAATGGCCTGTGTCTGATCCGGCGTGGTTTCAAACGGGAAGCTGTCGCAGAACAACTGATACTGCTCACGATCGTGTTTAAACGCGAAGCCCTCTTTGGCGGCGCGTTGCGCGTAGATATCCAGCAATTCTGCTGCCACATCACGCACTTTTTCCGCCGCTTTCTGCCGCGCGCGTGACCACGCATCGCCGCCAAGTTTATGCAGCGGGGCGTTTTCTTCCGCGCCACCTGCGTAACGGCTAATCAGATGCAGTGACGACACCGGAACATACAGTTTGGCGTCGTTGGCATAGGTGAGCATCAAATACTCGCCAGTAATGCCGCCCGCTTCGAGCGTGGTCATTCCGGCATAGCGCCCGACACCGTGCTCCAGATGGACCACCGGCTGACCAATGTGCAGCTCCGCGAGGTTACGGATCAGTGTATCGGGGTTGATGGCGCGGCGAGAATCCTGACGACGACGGGCAACGCGTTCACCGAGCAGATCGCTTTCGCAAATCAGCGCCAGATTACGTACCGTATCGACAAAACCATGTTCGGCAGCGCCAATCATCAGATAACGCCCACGGTCTTTGGCTTCATCAAGACGCATAATGCGTTGCGGAGCAATTTTAATTCGCGCGAGCAGTTCACCCAGCGCTTCACGGCGACCTTCACTTTCTACCGAGAACACCACCGGACCGTCGAAAGACTCGAGGAACTTACGCAGCGCATCCAGCGGTGCTTTTTGTTGTGCCTGAACGGCCAGGTCTGGCAGTTTCTGGAAACCTAAATTGGCATTCGCGGCTTTTGTCGGTAAATGTTCAGTTTTTAGCTGCACTCGGGGCCAGTTTTTCAGCTCTGAGAAGAGCTCGTCCACCCGCAGCCAGAGCGATTGTGGTGGCAACAGTGGGCGCATCGGATCGACGCCGCGATTCTCAAAACGCGCCAGCGTGTCAGCCTGGAAACGTTCGGCACTGTTTTCCAGATCGCCAGTATTCACCAGCAAGGTATTGGCAGGGAAATAACTGAACAGCGGCGGCAGTGGTTCGCTGAAGAATAGCGGCTGCCAGTACTCGATCCCGGCAGGTAATGTGCCTTTACTCACTTGCTGGTAAATATGTTCCGGATCGCGCTTCACTTCGAAGGTATCGCGCCACTGGCTGCGGAACAGTTCAATTGCCGCTTTATCGGTCGGAAATTCGTGCGCGGGCAGCAGATTGATCGCTTCTACTTCCTCCAGCGTGCGCTGGCTGTCGACGTCAAACACCCGCAGGCTGTCGATTTCATCATCAAAGAAATCAAGACGATAAGGCAGCTCACTCCCCATCGGGAAGAGATCCAGCAACGCGCCGCGCGTGGCGTATTCGCCGTGCTCCATCACCTGGTCAACATGGCGATAACCGGCGCTGTCCAGTTGGGTTCGTAATGCATCTCGTGACAGGCGCTGACCTTTTTTCATCACCAGCGCATGGCCGTGGAGAAAACTGTGCGGGCAAACGCGCTGCATAAGCGTATTCACCGGAACAATCAGTACGCCACGCTGCATCGTCGGTAGCTGGTAAAGGGTGGAAAGGCGCGAGGAGATAATGTCCTGATGAGGCGAAAAACTGTCGTAGGGAAGAGTTTCCCAGTCCGCCAGATTCATCACCATCTGGTCGGTAAACTGGCTAATTTCATCATGCAAACGCAGAGCATTTTGCATATCTGGCGCAATAAGCACCACTGGTCCGGCGTGACGTTCGGCAATTTCCGCCACCAGTGTCGCGCAGGCAGCGCCAGTTAACTCGCCCAGCAGACGCTGCTCACCCGCTTTGACGGGCAGCGTATAACGATATTGTTCAGGCATAACGGTTGTCAGATTCTCGTTAGGATATGCCTCAACATATGGGGGCATATCTCTGATAAGCAATGCTGTTCATTATCCGTAATCGACATGGTTTAGCAAATTGAATCGCCCCGGCTGGGGCGATGGCTTAGCGGGAGTAACTGACGGCCGCGGGCAGAGAAGGCGGGGAGAACAACAGATCGCTGAATGCACGCTGTGAAAGTTTTCTTACCAGCAAGCCCGCAACAGTACAGAGGAACAAACTGACAAAGGGATAAACCAGCAGGAGTGTCAGTTCGACTTGCGGCGACCAGCGTGCTGCGTTCATTTGCGCAAGTAGAGTTAAGCTGAATATTTCAACCAGAATGCGATGGGTGGTGTAGATAGCAATGGTGTTGGAGCCAATCACATTCAGCAGGCTGGTGGAGCGCATACCGAATCGTTGCTCGTATTGATAAAACAGCTTCATGATCACCACAATCGATACCAGCGACAACAGCAGCGAGATAGTAAACAACCAGGCACCGACCGCCAGAACGGTAAGCAAAGAAGCCATCAGCAGATGGCGGCGCAACGGCACCTCTTTAACACAGGTCATTATTGTTGCGCCAAACCATGCGCCAAGGCTGTAATAAGGCAAATTGCGGATCACACTGTTCATTCCCCACCACGGCGTGGGAACGAAATTAACCGCCACACTCATCAGTACAAACAAGGCGAATAGTGGCAGCGCCAGACGGCTAAAAATTTTACATACCACGAAATAGACAATTAACGCATACAGATACCACAAGCTGGTGCTGGCGGTGATCATCCCGTGCAGGAACTCACCGGTGGAATCGGCATAAGCGGCATTGGAGGCATTGCTTAAATCGCGCTCAGGTGCCAGCCACTGGTTCAACGCACTTAACGCCAGCCACTGCACCACGCCCCAAAGCGCCAGCACCCAGAAGATGTTCCAGATGCGTTTATCAAGACAATTTCCCCATGGTACGCTGTCGATATAGCGGCGAATCAAATAGCCGGAAATAAAGAAAAAAACCGGCATACGAAAGGGGGCAAGGTAAAGATTGAAATAGATCCAGCATTTGCTCAGGACTTCCGATAACGGATGCTGAAAAGTGGTGAGATGCGGATAAAAGGTAATGACCGAGTGATAAATCACCACCAGACAAATACATAACCCTTTGATCTGGTTAATCCATAGCTCTTTTTGTTTCATCAGGACAACACGCTCTTTTTATTTAACATGCTGTTGATCCTGAGGGGCCAGTCGCGTGGTGTAATGCGTATCTGTCTGTATTTGGTTATTTTTCAGATAAAGATCAGGCCACAAGGCCAATGAGATAATGAGGCCCTTTAGTCGATTGATTTGCTGGTACTTTTCAGATTAGCCCTGACGATCACTTACAGTTCAGACGTTTACCCATCCCGCTTTCGCTTATATACTCGTGTCTTTGCTACAGCAACCAGACGGATTTCATGTACCAACCTGTCGCTCTATTTATTGGCCTGCGTTACATGCGTGGGCGTGCAGCGGATCGCTTCGGTCGTTTCGTCTCCTGGCTTTCTACCATCGGCATTACCCTCGGGGTGATGGCGCTGGTCACAGTATTGTCAGTGATGAACGGCTTTGAGCGCGAGCTGCAAAACAACATCCTTGGCCTGATGCCACAGGCAATTCTCTCTTCTGAGCATGGCTCTCTTAACCCGCAGCAACTCCCGGAAACGGCAGTCAAACTGGACGGCGTTAATCGCGTCGCACCTATTACTACCGGTGATGTGGTACTGCAAAGCGCGCGCAGCGTGGCGGTCGGGGTGATGCTGGGTATCGACCCGGCGCAAAAAGATCCACTAACGCCGTATCTGGTCAATGTGAAACAAACTGACCTCGAGCCGGGGAAATATAATGTCATCCTCGGTGAACAGCTTGCCTCACAGTTGGGCGTCAATCGCGGTGATCAAATCCGCGTGATGGTGCCATCTGCCAGCCAGTTCACGCCGATGGGGCGTATTCCAAGCCAGCGCCTGTTCAATGTGATTGGCACTTTCGCCGCCAACAGTGAAGTCGATGGCTATGAAATGCTGGTGAATATTGAGGATGCCTCGCGTCTGATGCGTTATCCGGCAGGCAATATTACCGGCTGGCGTTTGTGGCTGGATGAGCCGCTGAAAGTCGACTCATTAAGTCAGCAAAAACTGCCTGAAGGCAGCAAATGGCAGGACTGGCGTGACCGTAAAGGCGAGCTGTTCCAGGCCGTACGCATGGAAAAAAATATGATGGGCTTGCTGCTGAGCCTGATTGTTGCCGTAGCGGCGTTTAACATTATTACCTCGCTGGGGCTGATGGTGATGGAGAAGCAGGGCGAAGTCGCGATCCTGCAAACGCAAGGCTTAACTCCGCGACAAATCATGATGGTCTTTATGGTGCAAGGGGCCAGCGCCGGGATTATCGGTGCGATCCTCGGAGCGGCGCTTGGCGCACTGCTTGCCAGCCAGTTAAATAATCTGATGCCGATAATCGGCGTCCTGCTTGATGGCGCGGCGCTGCCGGTCGCTATCGAACCTTTACAGGTCATTGTTATTGCGCTGGTGGCGATGGCTATCGCGCTGCTGTCTACGCTTTACCCTTCATGGCGCGCTGCCGCCACTCAACCCGCTGAGGCTTTACGTTATGAATAAGATCCTGTTGCAATGCGACAACCTGTGCAAACGCTATCAGGAAGGCAGTGTGCAAACCGATGTACTGCACAATGTCAGTTTCAGCGTCGGCGAAGGTGAAATGATGGCGATCGTCGGTAGCTCTGGTTCCGGTAAAAGTACCTTGCTGCACCTGCTGGGCGGGCTGGATACACCAACCTCCGGCGATGTGATCTTTAACGGTCAACCGATGAGCAAACTGTCTTCGGCGGCGAAAGCAGAACTGCGCAACCAGAAGCTGGGCTTTATTTATCAGTTTCACCACCTGCTGCCGGATTTTACTGCCCTGGAAAACGTGGCTATGCCACTGCTGATTGGCAAGAAAAAGCCCGCTGAAATCAACAGCCGTGCGCTGGAGATGTTAAAAGCGGTGGGGCTGGAGCATCGTGCGAATCACCGCCCATCTGAACTTTCTGGCGGCGAACGCCAGCGTGTGGCGATTGCCCGTGCGCTGGTCAATAACCCGCGTCTGGTACTGGCGGATGAACCTACCGGTAACCTCGATGCGCGTAACGCCGACAGCATCTTCCAGTTGCTTGGGGAGTTGAATCGTTTGCAGGGCACCGCCTTCCTGGTGGTTACTCACGACCTGCAACTGGCGAAACGTATGAGCCGCCAACTGGAGATGCGTGATGGTCGTCTGACGGCGGAACTGAGCCTGATGGGGGCGGAGTAATGGCGATGCCTTTATCGTTATTAATTGGCCTGCGTTTTAGTCGCGGACGGCGGCGCGGCGGCATGGTGTCGCTGATCTCCGTCATTTCTACCATCGGCATTGCCCTCGGCGTGGCGGTATTGATCGTCGGCTTAAGCGCGATGAACGGCTTTGAACGCGAACTGAATAACCGCATTCTGGCGGTGGTGCCGCATGGTGAAATCGAAGCGGTGGATCAGCCGTGGACTAACTGGCAGGAAGCACTGGATAAAGTGCAGAAAGTGCCGGGTATTGCCGCCGCTGCGCCGTATATCAATTTCACCGGGCTGGTGGAAAGTGGAGCGAATCTGCGCGCAATCCAGGTGAAGGGCGTTAACCCGCAACAGGAACAGCGTCTGAGCGCATTACCCTCGTTTGTTCAGGGGGATGCCTGGCGCAATTTTAAAGCGGGCGAACAGCAAATTATCATCGGCAAAGGCGTGGCGGATGCGCTGAAAGTGAAGCAGGGCGATTGGGTGTCGATTATGATCCCCAACTCGAATCCTGAGCATAAACTGATGCAGCCAAAACGTGTGCGTTTGCACGTTGCCGGTATTTTGCAGTTGAGTGGTCAACTCGATCACAGTTTTGCCATGATCCCACTGGCGGATGCCCAACAATATCTTGATATGGGTTCCAGCGTGTCAGGTATTGCCCTTAAAATGACGGATGTTTTCAACGCCAATAAGCTGGTACGCGATGCGGGTGAAGTGACCAACAGCTATGTTTATATTAAAAGCTGGATTGGTACTTACGGCTATATGTATCGCGATATTCAGATGATCCGCGCCATTATGTATCTGGCGATGGTACTGGTGATTGGCGTGGCCTGTTTCAACATCGTCTCCACCTTAGTGATGGCGGTGAAAGACAAGAGTGGCGATATCGCAGTATTAAGAACGCTGGGGGCGAAAGATGGTTTAATTCGCGCCATCTTTGTCTGGTATGGATTGCTGGCAGGGCTGTTCGGCAGCCTGTGTGGGGTGATTATCGGCGTAGTTGTTTCACTGCAACTTACCCCGATTATTGAGTGGATCGAAAAGCTGATCGGTCATCAGTTCCTCTCCAGCGATATCTATTTTATTGACTTCCTGCCATCGGAATTGCACTGGCTGGACGTCTTCTACGTACTGGTCACAGCATTGTTGCTGAGTCTTTTGGCAAGTTGGTATCCGGCGCGGCGCGCCAGTAATATTGACCCTGCGCGAGTCCTTAGCGGCCAGTAAAGGCAGTACATTAAAACAAGGAGCGGCAATGTATTACGGGTTTGATATTGGTGGAACAAAAATTGCGCTAGGCGTGTTTGATAGCGGTCGGCAGTTGCAGTGGGAAAAGCGGGTGCCGACACCGCGTGACAGCTATGACGCATTTTTAGATGCAGTGTGCGAGATGGTAGCCGAAGCTGATAAGCGTTTTGGCTGTAAAGGTTCTGTCGGCATCGGTATTCCGGGAATGCCGGAAACAGAAGATGGCACGCTGTATGCCGCCAATGTCCCCGCTGCCAGCGGTAAACCGCTGCGTGCCGACCTGAGCGCACGTCTTGATCGCGATGTCCGCCTTGATAACGATGCCAACTGTTTTGCCCTTTCAGAAGCCTGGGATGATGAATTTACTCAATATCCACTGGTGATGGGGTTGATTCTCGGCACCGGCGTTGGCGGCGGGCTGATTTTCAACGGTAAACCAATTACCGGTAAAAGCTATATTACCGGCGAATTTGGCCATATGCGTCTGCCGGTTGATGCGTTAACCATGATGGGGCTGGATTTCCCGTTACGCCGCTGCGGCTGTGGTCAGCATGGCTGCATTGAAAATTATCTGTCTGGTCGCGGTTTTGCGTGGCTGTATCAACACTATTATCATCAACCGTTGCAGGCTCCTGAGATCATTGCGCTTTATGATCAAGACGATGAGCAGGCAAGGGCGCACGTTGAGCGTTATCTGGATTTATTAGCGGTTTGTCTGGGAAATATCCTGACCATTGTTGACCCTGACCTGGTCGTCATTGGTGGAGGCTTATCGAATTTCCCGGCAATCACAACGCAACTGGCGGACAGGCTGCCTCGTCATCTCTTACCTGTAGCTCGTGTTCCGCGCATTGAACGCGCGCGCCACGGTGATGCGGGGGGAATGCGTGGTGCGGCCTTCCTACATCTAACCGATTAATCAACAGAGGTTGCTATGCTGTCGCGTCGGGGTCATCGGTTAAGTCGTTTTCGTAAAAATAAACGCCGCCTGCGCGAGCGTTTGCGTCAGCGTATTTTTTTCAGAGATAAAGTGGTGCCGGAAGCAATGGAAAAACCAAGAGTACTCGTACTGACAGGGGCAGGGATTTCTGCGGAATCAGGTATTCGTACCTTTCGCGCCGCAGATGGCCTGTGGGAAGAACATCGGGTTGAAGATGTGGCAACGCCGGAAGGTTTCGATCGCGATCCTGAACTGGTACAAGCGTTTTATAACGCCCGTCGCCGACAGCTGCAGCAGCCAGAAATTCAGCCTAACGCCGCGCATCTTGCGCTGGCTAAACTGCAAGACGCCCTCGGCGATCGCTTTTTGCTGGTGACGCAGAATATCGACAACCTTCATGAGCGTGCCGGTAACACCAATGTGATTCATATGCATGGGGAACTGCTGAAAGTTCGTTGTTCACAAAGTGGTCAGGTTCTCGACTGGACCGGAGACGTTACCCCAGAAGATAAATGCCATTGCTGCCAGTTCCCGGCACCCTTGCGACCGCACGTAGTGTGGTTTGGCGAAATGCCACTCGGCATGGATGAAATTTATATGGCGTTGTCGATGGCCGATATTTTCATTGCCATTGGTACTTCGGGGCATGTTTATCCAGCGGCTGGGTTTGTTCACGAAGCGAAACTGCATGGCGCGCACACCGTGGAACTGAATCTTGAACCAAGTCAGGTCGGTAATGAATTTGCCGAGAAATATTACGGCCCGGCAAGCCAGGTGGTGCCAGAATTTGTTGAAAAGTTGCTGAAGGGCTTATAAAGCAGGAAGCATTGCCTGATGCGCTACGCTTATCAGGCCTACAAGGGGACGCAATTAATTGAATTTGCGGGTTTTGTGGGCCAGATAAGGCGTTCGCGCCGCATCCGGCATAATAGACGCACACTTTACTGCCTCTTTTACCGTTTACTCGTCAATAACAACGCGGCAATAAACGTACAGACACCAATCAGCCCTGCCCAGAGCGGCGATATTCTGGTAATTGCAAAGCTATTATCGATATACAGGCATAAAGCCTGATAGCCCATATTGGCAACAGTCATCGCCACTGCAAACTTTAATGCATAATTAAGGCGCGTCGTGTAGTTAAAAAATGCCGTAAAGACGATGAATGCAACCGCCCAGGCAAAAAGGCCTAATGTCGTGGTACTGCCGGGTGGATCATTTTCATGCTGTTGTCCGGGATGCGGATAATATGTCAGTGGTGGCGTCGGTTGTTTTAATATCTGTGCTTGTAAAACAGCCAATGCATTATTGATACCCTGATACCAGAGATCCGCATGTAAATAAGCCAGCGTGTGATTTTCTACCAGAAGGCCGAGATGTTTATCGTCCATACTGCTTTCGACCTGGCCGTTGGTTATCATAATTAACCGTGGCTCGCGGGTAGTAAAGAGTAACAGAACACTTCCTTTTACATTACTCATTGAAGATGCCGCATGCGCCAGCATCGCTTTGCCATTTTGCCTGAGACTGGCTTCATTATTAATGTCGGGTAAAACCACAATAAACGGTGCAACTCCGGTTTGTTGGCGAAAAAGTTCGGCTTTATGCGCGATCTCTTCAGCATCTGGTACAGTACCGGTAACATCCGTAAAAAGTGTCTTCATTATTGGAATTAAGGGCTTACTGATTGCCGTCAGAGGCAGGAACATCAGTAAACTGAGCAGTATCATGATTTTTTTCATGGGCGGGACTTCCGTTTCCTGCGTGTCTTTTTAGAGGAGGGCATACTGATTAATAAACCGACGGCGATAAAAATAACGCCCATAATGCCGATAAACCCCCATTTAAAAAAATTAACCCACGGGTTATTTATCTCAGCCTTTTCAGGATGTCCTGGAGAATAATAAACATTAACTTTATCGCCTTCGCTGTCTTCATAAAAATCGCTGCCAATACTCGAATTGAAAATTAGCGTGTAATCTGGCGTCGGACGAAAGGCAACGACGGGATACCACGAACCATTTTTACCCGTGCGATGAGAATGACTGGAGTGCCAGACGGTATCAACAATGACGCCTTCAGTATGAATCGCGTCTTTGCTATAGGTGAACTGGTTATAAAAGATAACAACAGAAATGAGGATCAGTACCAGACCGATACCGAAGAATATACGAAAGAAAACTTTACTGTCCTGACTCATTAGCCACATCCTTGCTAAATAAAAAACGGGCGGTAATACCACCGCCCGCTTGCTGAATTAACGTCCTGCTTTCAGCTTCTGATAATACTCTTCATAAATGCTGCTGGCTGCGCCAACGTCATTCTGCCATTCACCATTTTTAATGGTTTCAGCATCCGGGTAGAGCGTTTTATCGTTCGCCACTTCCGGACTTAACAGCTTACGCGCCGCAAGGTTTGGCGTTGGATAACCGATAGTTTCAGCAACCTGTTTTGCCACGTCGGGGCGCAGCAGGAAGTTGATCAATTTCAGCGCACCTTCTTTGTTTTTGGCATTTGCCGGGATCGCCAGGCTGTCCATCCAGAAAATGCCGCCTTCTTTCGGCCACACCACGTCAATTGGCGTACCCGCCTGCCGTGCAACGAAAGCAGAACCGTTCCAGATCATGCCGAGGTTAACTTCGCCTTCCATGTACGGGTTAGCCGGGTTATCGGAGTTAAACGCTGCGACGTTTGGCATCAGTTTTTTCAGCTCGTTATATGCAGCTTCAATCTCTTTCGGATCGGTAGTGTTACCGGAGTAGCCCAGTTTGCGCAGCGCCATCTGGAACACTTCACGGGCATCGTCGGTCAGCAGCAGGCTGCCTTTGTACTCAGGCTTCCACAGATCGGCCCAGCTGGTAACGGATTTCGGATCTACCGCATCACCGTTAACGCCAATCGCCGTCGCACCCCAGATATACGGAATGGAGTAGTCGTTATTCGGGTCAAACGGCTTGTTGAGCATGTCTGGATCGAGGTTGCTGAAATTGCTTAACTTCGACTTGTCGATCTTCTGGATCATCCCTTCTTTACGCATTTTATCGACGTAATAGGTTGAAGGAACCACCAGGTCATAGGCACCGTCTTTGTACGTTTTCAGCTTGGCATACATGGTTTCGTTCGACTCGTAAGTCGAATAGATAACCTTAATACCGGTTTCTTTGGTGAACTGTTCAAGCAGTCCTGGCGGCACGTACTCGGTCCAGTTGTAGAAATACAGCGTGTTGTTGTCATCGGCGTGAGCGGCGCTCATGCCCAGTGCCAGAGCACCCGCCGCGAGCAGGTGGCGTGACCATTTTTTCATTTAACGTCCCCTGTGTTACCTTTCGTTTTATCACGAGCAATAAGCTGGCTGGCAATTACCATCACCAGCGACAGCACCAGTAATATGGTTGCCAGCGCGTTAACTTCCGGCGATACGCCGACTTTGACCATCGAATAAATTTTTAACGGCAGAATTTCATAACTCGGCCCGGTGACAAACGAAGAAACCACCACGTCGTCCATCGACAGGGTAAAGCTTAACACCCAGCCCGCCGCTACCGCTGGCATTGCCAGTGGCAGAATGATTTTTCGCAGAATGGTAAATTCGCTGGCACCGAGATCTTTCGCCGCTTCCAGCATTCGCACGTCAAAACCTTTCAGGCGCGAATACACTGTCACTACCACAAATGGCAGGCAGAAGGTGATATGCGAGAACAGCAGCGACCAGAAGCCAAGCTGAATACCCAGCAGCATAAACAGCACCAGCAGCGAAATCGCCATCACGATATCTGGTGACATCATCACCACAAACAGCATTCCGCTAACGAACGGCTTACCACGAAAGCGATAACGGTACAGCGCAACTGCCGTCAGTGAACCGATAAGCGTAGCAAACGTCGCCGAAAACACCGCCATTGTTAGTGAATGCTGCGCTGCCTGTAACAGGCTGTCGTTGTTCATCAGCAGGCTATACCATTTGGTGGTAAAACCTTGCCAGTTGATGCCAAAGCGCGAGCTGTTAAAGGAGTTCACAATCAAAATAATGATTGGGATATACAGGTACGCGTAGATAGCGGTCATAAAACCGCCGCGAAGCAGTCGACCGATCATTCGAGTTCCACCTTTTTGTTCAGCAGACGAGAAGCGCGCCAGTAAACCAGCAACATCAGGCCCATTACGATAGTCAGCGTAATGCTGGTGGCTGCACCAAACGGCCAGTCACGAATATTGAGGAACTGTACTTTGATGACGTTACCGATCAGCAGGTTTTTCGCACCGCCCATCAGGTCGGACACATAGAACAGGCCCATCGCTGGCAGCATCACCAGCAGACATCCGGCAATAATCCCCGGCATCGTCAGTGGAATAATGATGCGGATAAAAGTCTGTAACTTGCTGGCACCGAGATCGCGCGCCGCCTCAAGCAACGGCTTATCCAGTTTTTCGATACTGGAGTACAGCGGCATCACCATAAACGGTAGCAGAATGTAAACCAGACCGATAATCACCGCACTGGGCGTGAACATGATGCGAATTGGTGTATCAATAACGCCCAGCCAGAGCAAAAACTCGTTGAGATAGCCTTTGGTGCTGAGGAAAATTTTCAGCCCGTAGATACGAATCAATGAGTTGGTCCAGAACGGAACAATCAGCAGAAACAGCAGCAGCGGACGCACCTTGTGTGGCAACTTCGCCAGAAACCAGGCAAACGGATAGCCAAGCACCAGGCAGGCGAGGGTGGTGATCAGCGCCATATTCAGCGAGTGCAATAGCACTTCAAAATAGAGCGGATCGAGCAGACGCGTGTAGTTATCCAGCGTAAAGACCATTTTGACGAAACTGGCGTCGTCGCGGGTCAAAAAGCTGGTGCCAATGATCATCAGGTTGGGCAGAAAGACAAACAACACAAGCCAACCGACAATAGTGACAATCACTACATTCTGGAACTTACTTGTGTTCTTCATCAGCCAGTACGACCTCCCAGCTTTCTACCCAATTAATGGCCATTTTTTGGTCGAGAGAGTGGTCAAAGTCAGGATCGTCTTCATTGAAGAATTCGCTGACCATCACCATCTTGCCATTTTCCAGTTCAACAACCGACTCCAGCGTCATGCCTTTGTAGTTACGCTCGCGAACGTAACCAATCAGCCCTTCAGCGTGGTTGTCGTCGTTAATCTCTTCAACACGTAAGTCTTCCGGGCGCAGCAGAACATGCAGTTTTTGCCCCGGTTCAACGGCGAAGTTAACGTAGATATTACATTCGCGGCCTTCAACGTTGGCGCGTACGCGCTGCTCGTCGAGACGTTCGATGACAGTGGCGTTAAACATATTGATTTCGCCAATAAACCCAGCAACAAACAGGTTTTTCGGCTCTTCGTAGATTTCACGCGGCGTGCCGTCTTGCTCAATGCGACCATCGCGCATCACCACGATCCTGTCCGACATGGTAAGTGCTTCTTCCTGGTCGTGAGTTACGAACACGAATGTAATGCCAAGCTTACGCTGTAACGCTTTCAGCTCGTTCTGCATCTGTTTACGCAGTTTGTAATCCAGCGCTGAGAGCGACTCATCCAGCAACAACAGACGAGGCTTGTTAACCACCGCGCGAGCAATGGCGACGCGTTGCTGTTGACCACCAGAGAGCTGATGCGGTTTGCGTTGAGCGAAGGTTTCCAGCTGCACCATCCGCAGGGCTTCCATCACGCGGGGCGTAATTTCAGCAGCGGGGGTTTTTTGCATGCGCAACCCAAAGGCCACATTTTCGAACACGGTCATGTGGGGGAAAAGTGCATAGCTTTGGAAAACAGTATTCACATAGCGGTTTTCCGCCGGAACGTGGGTGATGTCCTCGTTATCCAGCATGATGCGTCCGGAATCAACAGTTTCCAGACCTGCAATCAGGCGAAGAACGGTTGTTTTACCGCAGCCAGAAGGGCCAAGCAGCGTGAGGAACTCGCCATTGTTGATAGTCAGATCCAGCTGGGGAATGACCTCTTTACCATCAAAGCATTTGCGAATTCCCGCCAATTGCACCAGCGGTGAAAGCGAACTCGGTTGTTTATTCAATTTTTTACTCTGTCCCATGTAAACGCAACGGATGGCTTACCGATGCGGGGTTTGTGGTTAACCACCTTGGTGACTCTTAATGAGGGCGGTAATTCTACGGCAAACCGCTTGAATCGCCAATCTTTGTTGTGAATTACTGGCTTAGCTTTATATTCATTAAGGTAATGCTGATAAATATTCCCGCTTGCAGGGGTAAAAGTGACCTGACGCAATATTTGTCTTTTCTTGCTTCTTAATAATGTTGTCACAAAAAGTGAGGGTGACTACATGGATAAACTACTTGAGCGATTTTTGAACTACGTGTCTCTGGATACCCAATCAAAGGCAGGGGTGAGACAGGTTCCCAGCACGGAAGGCCAATGGAAGTTATTGCATCTGCTGAAAGAGCAGCTCGAAGAGATGGGGCTTATCAATGTGACCTTAAGTGAGAAGGGCACTTTGATGGCGACGTTACCGGCTAACGTCCCTGGCGATATCCCGGCGATTGGCTTTATTTCTCATGTGGATACCTCACCGGATTGCAGCGGCAAAAATGTGAATCCGCAAATTGTTGAAAACTATCGCGGTGGCGATATTGCGCTGGGTATCGGCGATGAAGTTTTATCACCGGTTATGTTCCCGGTGCTGCATCAGCTACTGGGTCAGACGCTGATTACCACCGATGGTAAAACCTTGTTAGGTGCCGATGACAAAGCAGGTATTGCAGAAATCATGACCGCGCTGGCGGTATTGCAACAAAAAAACATTCCGCATGGTGATATTCGCGTCGCCTTTACCCCGGATGAAGAAGTGGGCAAAGGGGCGAAGCATTTTGATGTTGACGCCTTCGATGCCCGCTGGGCTTACACCGTTGATGGTGGTGGCGTAGGCGAACTGGAGTTTGAAAACTTCAACGCCGCGTCGGTCAATATCAAAATTGTCGGTAACAATGTTCACCCGGGCACGGCGAAAGGCGTGATGGTAAATGCGCTGTCGCTGGCGGCACGTATTCATGCGGAAGTTCCGGCGGATGAAAGCCCGGAAATGACAGAAGGCTATGAAGGTTTCTATCACCTGGCGAGCATGAAAGGCACCGTTGAACGGGCCGATATGCACTACATCATCCGTGATTTCGACCGTAAACAGTTTGAAGCGCGTAAACGTAAAATGATGGAGATCGCCAAAAAAGTGGGCAAAGGGTTACATCCTGATTGCTACATTGAACTGGTGATTGAAGACAGTTACTACAATATGCGCGAGAAAGTGGTTGAGCATCCGCATATTCTCGATATCGCCCAGCAGGCGATGCGTGACTGCGATATTGAACCGGAACTGAAACCGATCCGCGGCGGTACCGACGGCGCGCAGTTGTCGTTTATGGGATTACCGTGCCCGAACCTGTTCACTGGCGGTTACAACTATCATGGTAAGCATGAGTTTGTGACTCTGGAAGGTATGGAAAAAGCGGTGCAGGTGATCGTCCGTATTGCCGAGTTAACGGCGCAACGGAAGTAAGCGAAAAGGGATGCGGCATGTGATGCCGCATCCGGCTTAAATCCAAACTTACCCTTCGAAGAACCAGTATCCGCTATTGACCAGCGCCGCGAGCATCGCGAGGAATGACGGATCTTCCAGCGCATCGCCAAAATTCTCCGCGGTCAGCGCAATGTTGCTGGCGAGCGCATCCAGTGCCGGACGGTGCGGGGAATCGATCTTCTCACCATTGGCATACACATCGTCGCCAATGCGCAATACGCGCAGACCCCCCAGGCGCACCAGCACATCACCTTGTTTCAGCGCATCGTAGATTTCATCCGGCTGATAAGGCGGCTCTGGCGGCGCGATATCCAGTTCATGACGTGACTGGGATATAAACTCGCCAAACCATTGCTTAAAATGTTCCGGCTGGTTGATCAATTCGAGCATCATCTCACGCAGTTTATCCATCTCTTGCGGCAGAACGTCCGCAGGATGAGCGCGAGGTGGAACATCAGGATCGCTGTAGTAGTTGCCGCCCAGTTCACGTTGCAGCACATAATCGGCAAATCCACTAATCAGTTCCCGCGTATTTGGCGCGCGAAAACCCACGGAATAGTTCATCGCATTTTCCAGCGCGTAGCCTTCATGCGGGAATCCTGGCGGAATATAAAGAATATCACCAGGCTCCAGCTCTTCATCGATGATGGCTTCGAACGGATCGACCTGTAACAGATCCGGATGTGGGCAGTGCTGTTTCATTTGCAGCTTTTCACCCACTCGCCAGCGACGACGTCCGGTACCCTGAATAATAAACACGTCGTACTGATCGAGATGTGGGCCGACGCCGCCGCCAGGTACGGAAAAAGAGATCATCAGGTCATCAATACGCCAGTCCGGTAGTTCACGGAACGGTCGCATTAGCGCGGCGGTCGGCTCATGCCAGTGGTTCACTGCCTGTACCAGTAACGACCAGTTGGTTTCACCGAGATGATCGTAGCTTTCGAACGGGCCGTGGCTGACCTGCCATTTGCCATCCTGGTGACTGACCAGTCGACTGTCGACTTCGCTTTCCATCGCCAGACCCGCCAACTCGTCTGGAGAGATCGGGTCAATAAAATTATTAAAGCCGCGTTTTAACACCACCGGGCGTTTCTGCCAGTGACGTTCAAGAAAATCGGGCCAGTTAAGAGTGAGTTGGTATTCCATGTTAAGCATCCACAGGCTGGTATCTGCAACCGATTATAACGGATGCTTAACGTAATGCGTGAAGTATGGACATATTTATTCATCTTTCGGCGCAGAATGCTGGCGACCAAAAATCACCTCCATCCGCGCACCGCCCATCATGCTCTCTCCGGCGACGATTTTACCCTCATATTGCTCGGTGATTTCGCGGGCTACCGCCAGCCCCACACCTTGCCCAGGGCGTAAAGTATCAACCCGTTGACCACGGTCGAAAATGACCTCTCGCTTGCTTAATGGAATACCGGGGCCATCATCCTCGACCACAATATAGAGATGCTCGTCGGTTTGCCTTGCAGAAATTTCGACAAACTCGAGGCAATATTTACAGGCATTATCCAGCACATTGCCCATCACCTCGACAAAATCGTTCTGCTCACCAACAAAGCTGATCTCTGGCGAAATATCGAGAGAGATATTGACCCCTTTGCGTTGATACACTTTGTTCAGCGCCGAGGTGAGATTGTCCAACAGTGGGGCGACCGGATGCAGCTCGCGGCTAAGCAATGTCCCGCCGCGCATACTGGCACGATGCAGGTAGTAGCCAATTTGCTGTGAAATGCGGCTGATTTGCTCCAGCATTACCGGCTCAGCATCACTGACGCTCATCTTCTCACTACGCAGAGAACGCAGCGTACTTTGCAGCACCGCCAGTGGCGTTTTCAGACTATGGGTCAGGTCGGTGAGCGTTGTACGATATTTGTCGTAACGTTCGCGTTCACTTTTTAACAATCGGTTCAGGTTTCGTACCAGACTGGTCAGTTCTCGCGTTGTGGCTGGATTGAGCAATTCGCGGTTATGTTCTTCCAGTTCGCGGACTTCTTTTGCCAGGGCTTCGATGGGGCGTAAACTCCACCAGGCGGCGACCCACAGCAGCGGGATCACTAACAGCAGATTGGCTGAGAGCACATAGATAAACCAGCTCCAGACCATATAGGAACTTTTTAGCTCCACCGGAATGGTATCCACCACCACAATGGTTAACTTTGGCATCCGCGATGTTGCCGGGTAGACGTTTACCGCCACCGAGTGGGTCATCTCCGCGTCGTCATCATCTTCCCGCACTTCCTGCAACTGTTGCTGTATCGAATGATCTCCACTCAGCAAGAGGCTGGTATCGTTAACATCCGCTTCAATTTCATGAAAACCATTCGATTTCAGCCAGTCAGGCTGGATCATCTTCATCAGCCAGGGCACGTCACGTTGCGCCCATAAAAGCTGCCCGTTCTCATCATAAATTAGCGTCATGGTGGGGCTTTGCTTGTCGATATTTTCGGGTAACTCGACATGCAACTTATTGTTTTCCCACTTCGCAAGGGTATAGAACAGATTGCTCTCGCCACGTAACAGCCGAAACGTAGTTTTATCGAAACTGACGCTATAACCGATCAGCGCAACCATTCCGTAGGCAAGCGAAAGCACCAATACTACTGCTGCAGTTGCTAACAGAAAACGTACCCGCAGCGAGAGCGGGAAAAAAAGACGCAGTAATTTTTTCATCAGCGCAATTCGAACAGATAGCCCTGGCCGCGAACGGTGGTAATCACTTCTTGCGGATATTGTGCCTGAATTTTTTTGCGCAGACGTCCCATCAGTACATCAATGGTATGGCTTTCCCGCAGCTCCGCATCCGGGTAGAGTTGTAGCATTAACGAATCTTTGCTGACCACTTTGCCATTATTGCGTATCAACGTTTCCATAATGGTGTATTCGAACGCGGTCAGTTTGATCACTTCGTCATTAATAGATAATTCACGGCGGGAGAGATCAACCTGAAACGGTGGTAGCGAAATGACCTGTGAAGCCAGACCGCTATTACGCCGCATTAATGCCTGCATTCGCGCCATCACCTCTTCAATATGAAACGGTTTAGTCACGTAATCATCAGCACCGGCACTTAATACTTCGACTTTGTCCTGCCAGCTTTCACGGGCGGTTAATACCAGAATCGGCAGTGAAACATCGTTGCTACGCCAGCGGCGAATCAGTGACAGACCGTCCTCGTCAGGCAATCCGAGATCGACAATCGCAATATCCGGTAAATGTTCATTGAGATAATAATCGGCTTCTTTGGCATCTTCTGCGTCATCGACCTGATGACCAGCATCCTGAATCTGAACTTTAAGATGGTGACGTAACAACGCATTGTCTTCAACAACCAGTACGCGCATTTTTATTTCTCCCTGTCTTAATTATTAAAATAGTGTAACGCGATTATGTGGTTATGGGGGTAAACATTAAATAAACCAGCGGGGAGGGGAGGTAAAGTGAAAAAATAAAAAGTGGATAATCTTAATAAGCAGGCCGGACAGCATCGCCATCCGGCACTGTTTTGAGGCTTATTTCAGCTCATCAACCATGGTGATGGCGCGACCAATGTAGTTAGCCGGCGTCATTGCTTTCAGGCGGGCTTTCTCTTCTTCCGGCAGCGCCAGACCGTCGATAAATTGCTTCATGCCTTCGGCGTCAACGCGCTTACCGCGAGTCAGCTCTTTCAGCTTCTCGTACGGTTTTTCGATGCCATAGCGACGCATAACTGTCTGGATTGGCTCAGCCAGCACTTCCCAGTTGTGATCCAGTTCATCCAGCAGATGGTCACGGTTCACTTCCAGTTTGCTCACGCCTTTCAGGGTGGATTGATACGCAATCAGCGCATAACCGATACCCACGCCGAGGTTACGCAGCACGGTGGAGTCGGTCAGGTCACGCTGCCAGCGGGAAACCGGCAGTTTGCTTGCCAGATGCTGCAATACCGCGTTGGAAAGGCCCAGATTCCCTTCGGAGTTTTCGAAGTCGATCGGGTTAACTTTATGCGGCATGGTGGAAGAACCAATCTCACCAGCAATGGTTTTCTGTTTGAAGTGGTTAAGGGCGATATAACCCCAGACGTCACGGTCAAAGTCGATCAGAATGGTGTTGAAGCGCGCAACGCAATCAAACAGTTCGGCAATGTAGTCGTGCGGTTCAATCTGGGTAGTGTACGGGTTCCACTGAATACCCAGCGAGGTGACGAACTCTTCGCTGAATTGATGCCAGTCAACTTCCGGGTAAGCGGCGATGTGGGCGTTATAGTTACCGACCGCACCGTTGATTTTGCCGAGGATCTCCACCTGGTTAAGCTGGCGGTACTGGCGCTCCATACGGTAGGCGACGTTTGCCATCTCTTTACCGATGGTTGACGGCGTGGCTGGCTGACCGTGGGTACGAGACAGCAGCGGGATATCGCGGTACTGAACGGCGAGATCTTTAATGCCGTCAATCAGTTGACGCCAGTACGGCAGGATCACTTCATCACGCGCGGTTTTCAGCATTAATGCGTGGGAGAGGTTATTGATATCTTCCGAAGTACAGGCAAAGTGGATGAATTCAGAAACCGCGTGCAGTTCCGGGATCTCCGCCACTTTTTCTTTCAGGAAATACTCAACCGCTTTAACGTCGTGGTTAGTGGTACGCTCGATGGTTTTGATGCGTGCGGCATCTTCTTCGCTGAAACTGGCGACAATTGCATCAAGGTAACCGATTGCGTCGGCAGCAAAAGCAGGAACTTCCTTGATCGCTGCGTGCGCGGCCAGTTTTTGCAGCCAACGTACTTCAACTTGTACACGGAATTTCAGCAAACCATATTCGCTGAAAATCCCGCGCAGCGCGCTGACTTTATCGCCGTAGCGTCCATCGACAGGGGAAACGGCGGTCAGTGAGGATAATTCCATAGATCACAACTCCGGGGTTAAATGAGCAAGAATTTGTTTTGCCTGAGTGGTCA
This sequence comes from Escherichia sp. WS3063, assembly GCF_046486595.1. Classification (NCBI taxonomy): domain Bacteria; kingdom Pseudomonadati; phylum Pseudomonadota; class Gammaproteobacteria; order Enterobacterales; family Enterobacteriaceae; genus Escherichia; species Escherichia sp. WS3063. Next base: position 16,720 of record NZ_JBJQKY010000005.1, on the reverse strand, counting down.
GGCGATTACGAGAAAACATCAGTTGCAGACGTCCGCCGCCAACCTGGTGCCAGAGCACGGCGGCGCGAATGCCTGCCAGCAGGGTTGCGCGAACTTTCGCCTGCACTTGTGGGCTTTGCAGTACAGCAGGGGAACCGGTTACCTGAATGCGTGGGCCAAGCGGGCTAATCACATCAACATAGATAGCAGCCATCGCGCTCATCAGCGTTTCGGACTGTAAATCGAAGTGTTCGAGCTGGCGTTGCAGGCCGTTGATCCGGTTGCCCAGAGTGTCGAGCGCACCTTTCGCTGAGGAGAGTTTGCGCTCAAGCACCATCAGACTGAGTGTGTAGCGGGTTAATTCGGCGTTTAAGCCCTGGCGACTGCTGGCATTGAGCACGCCGAGCAGGGTTTCCAGCCCGACGCGCAGGTTGGCTTCGCTACCGCCAAAAACCGCCAGCGTCGAGCTGGGGTTCATATCAATAATACTGTTGAGTGAGACGTGTAGCGCATCGGCATCACAATGCCCCTGGTGAGCGAGTTGTTGCACCAGGCGTGCCGACTGACAAATACCGGCCAGGGCGAGGGTGATGTCATAGTAATTCTTTGCCACGTTCACTGCTTCCTTGTTTTAAGTAAAGATAATAATCAGACCGGCAGCGGCAGACGCTGCTCAATAATACCGCCACCGAGGCACACTTCACCGTTATAGAAGACGGCAGACTGGCCCGGCGTCACGGCGGCAACCGGCTCATCGAAAATCACTTCAATGCGATCATCGTCCAGCGCCTTGACGGTGCACGGGATGTCGGTCTGGCGATAGCGGGTTTTTACTGTGCAACGCATAGTACCGGTGAACGGCTCGCGATCGACCCAGTGCAGCTGCTGGGCAATCAGACCGACAGACATCAGACGCGGGTGTTCATGGCCCTGCGCAACAATCAGAATGTTGTTTTCGACGTCTTTATCGACCACATACCACGGTTCTTCGGTGCCGTCTTTGGTGCCACCGATACCCAGACCTTTACGCTGACCGAGGGTGTGATACATCAGCCCCTGGTGCTCACCAATTTCATCGCCATCGACGGTAATGATTTTGCCCGGTTGCGCCGGGAGATAACGGCCCAGGAACTCGCGGAATTTACGCTCGCCGATAAAGCAGATACCGGTAGAATCTTTTTTCTTCGCGGTGACCAGACCGAGATCTTCAGCAATCTTACGCACCTGCGGTTTTTCCAGTTCGCCGACCGGGAACAGGCTTTGCGCAATTTGCTCATGGCTGAGCGTATAAAGGAAGTAGCTCTGGTCTTTATTGCTGTCCAGACCACGCAGCAGGCGGCTCTTGCCATCGACATCTGCCCGACGTACGTAATGACCGGTAGCGATATAATCGGCACCTAAATCTTCGGCGGCAAATTCGAGGAAAGCTTTAAATTTGATCTCTTTGTTGCACAGAATATCCGGATTTGGCGTGCGACCGGCTTTATATTCGGCAAGGAACAGTTCGAAGACGTTGTCCCAGTACTCGGCAGCAAAGTTAACGGTGTGCAGTTCAATGCCGAGCTTGTCGCAGACAGCCTGGGCATCAGCCAGATCCGCTGCCGCTGTGCAATATTCCTCACCGTCGTCTTCTTCCCAGTTCTTCATAAACAGGCCTTCGACCTGATATCCCTGTTGTTGCAACAGCCAGGCAGAAACGGAGGAATCGACACCGCCGGACATGCCGACGATTACTTTTTTTGCGGTTTCAGACATTGGATCACTCACGACATTGAACTTCAAGGCGGCGTATTCTATCACGCAGCCTTTTAGATGACACCCTTTGTAAAAGGCCAGTTAAAATCGCCAATCATCTCCAGCGGATAGCGTTGCCCGCTTTGATAACAACGAATACTTTCCGCCACCAGCGGCGAACGCAGGTTTGACGCCTGTAAAATTTCTTCGGCGCTGACCCAACGGCAGCAGTCGATATCGCTGTCATGAGGCTGGGTCGGGCATATTTGCTCAAGATTAATGGCAAAGAGGAAACGCAAAAACGGCGTTTTATCAGGCGCAATCCACTGATGCATACGAATAAAGTGTTGCGGCTGCGCGCTGATGCCGGTTTCTTCCCACAGCTCACGGGCGGCGGCTTCCACTAAGGTTTCATCGGCTTCCAGATGCCCGGCAGGTTGGTTCCATAACGCTTTACCATTAATCGTCTCTTCAACGACTAAAAATTTGCCTTCTGCGTGCACCACGCAAGCAACGGTAACGTGCGGTTTAAACATTTTGCGTCCTTAATCTGTCGCTTCTCGCCATTCGCCGTTGGCAAGATTATCCAAAGAGTAATCACCCATCGCATAGCGAATCAGTCGCAGCGTGGGGAAACCAACATGGGCGGTCATGCGGCGCACCTGGCGATTACGTCCTTCATATAAAGTAATCTTCAGCCAGCTGGTGGGAATACTTTTACGTTCACGAATTGGTGGATTCCGCGGCCATAACCACGCGGGTTCTTCAACCAGCTCCGCGCCTGCGGGCAGGGTAGGGCCATCATTTAAGGTTACGCCATTGCGCAAGGCTTCAAGTGCGTCTTGTGTGGGAATACCTTCCACCTGCACATAATAGATTTTTCCGGTGCGTTTACCCGGCTGGGTTAAACGCGCCTGCAACGCGCCGTTATTGGTCAGCACCAGTAACCCTTCGCTATCGCGGTCAAGACGACCTGCTGCATAAACGCCCTGAACCGGGATGAATTCTTTTAATGTTTTGCGTCCGGCTTCATCGGTGAACTGCGGAAGAACATCGTAGGGTTTATTGAACAGGATCACACGCGTGGGCTGGTTTTCAGGTTTACGCCTGGTAGAACGTTGCGAGCTGAATCGCTTAACCTGGTGATTTCTAAAAGAAGTTTTTTGCATGGTATTTTCAGAGATTATGAATTGCCGCATTATAGCCTAATAACGCGCATCTTTCATGACGGCAAACAATAGGGTAGTATTGACAAGCTAATTACAAATCATTAACAAAAAATTGCTCTAAAGCATCCGTATCGCAGGACGCAAACGCATATGCAACGTGGTGGCAGACGAGCAAACCAGTAGCGCTCGAAGGAGAGGTGAATGGAAAGTAAAGTAGTTGTTCCGGCACAAGGCAAGAAGATCACCCTGCAAAACGGCAAACTCAACGTTCCTGAAAATCCGATTATCCCTTACATTGAAGGTGATGGAATCGGTGTAGATGTAACCCCAGCCATGCTGAAAGTGGTCGACGCTGCAGTCGAGAAAGCCTATAAAGGCGAGCGTAAAATCTCCTGGATGGAAATTTACACCGGTGAAAAATCCACACAGGTTTACGGTCAGGATGTCTGGCTGCCTGCTGAAACCCTTGATCTGATTCGTGAATATCGCGTTGCCATTAAAGGCCCGCTGACCACTCCGGTTGGTGGCGGTATTCGCTCTCTCAACGTTGCTCTGCGCCAGGAACTGGATCTCTACATCTGCCTGCGTCCGGTACGTTACTATCAGGGCACTCCAAGCCCGGTTAAACACCCTGAACTGACCGATATGGTTATCTTCCGTGAAAACTCGGAAGACATTTATGCGGGTATCGAATGGAAAGCAGACTCTGCCGACGCTGAGAAAGTGATTAAATTCCTGCGTGAAGAGATGGGCGTGAAGAAAATTCGCTTCCCGGAACATTGCGGTATCGGTATTAAGCCGTGTTCTGAAGAAGGCACCAAACGTCTGGTTCGTGCAGCGATCGAATACGCAATTGCTAACGATCGTGACTCTGTGACCCTGGTGCACAAAGGCAACATCATGAAGTTCACCGAAGGCGCGTTTAAAGACTGGGGCTACCAGCTGGCGCGTGAAGAGTTTGGCGGTGAACTGATCGACGGCGGCCCGTGGCTGAAAGTTAAAAACCCGAACACCGGCAAAGAGATCGTCATTAAAGACGTGATTGCTGACGCATTCCTGCAACAGATCCTGCTGCGTCCGGCTGAATATGATGTTATCGCCTGTATGAACCTGAACGGTGACTACATTTCTGACGCCCTGGCAGCACAGGTTGGCGGTATCGGTATCGCCCCTGGCGCAAACATCGGTGACGAATGCGCCCTGTTTGAAGCCACCCACGGTACTGCGCCGAAATATGCCGGTCAGGACAAAGTAAACCCAGGCTCTATTATTCTCTCCGCTGAGATGATGTTACGCCATATGGGTTGGACTGAAGCCGCAGACCTGATTGTTAAAGGTATGGAAGGCGCGATCAACGCGAAGACTGTAACCTATGACTTCGAACGTCTGATGGAAGGCGCTAAACTGCTGAAATGTTCAGAGTTTGGTGATGCGATCATCAAGAATATGTAATCACTACATGTGTTAAATATTGTAACGGGCGTATAACACGCCCGTTGTTTTATTTATGTGGATATTATTAATATCATGTCGAGAATATTTATATGAAGACCATTACTTGAGCCCATATGGGCATATTTTTATAATGCAACTATTATGCAAACATTTATTTGTTATTTTGCTTTCTCCTGGAGGACACTCTTGACTGCTTTTGAGTAAACTCCATAAATCCTTGTTGAATGGTGCGATGTTATAAATAGTAATAGGATATTCTTTATCCTTAAGGATAATACCATACTTAACCGGTGTAAATATACTTCCAGGAGGGAGAAATATAGTAGATTGATACCAGATGATCATTTTCATATCACCCCATATGGCTGAAAAAGATATGCCGCATGTAGGTTGAATTACCGTGTCAATTACTATCCACTTCATTTGTTATGTCTTATCCCACGGTGCTTAATATAATTCATTTGGATGTTCATTTCTTGATTTTGCATATGTGTATATTACTCCCAAAAAAATAAATTAATTAAAAATTAATGTCATTATCTATATAAAACAAAATTTAAAGCAAGGAATCTCAATAGAGATTAAACAAAATGAGATTTAGTGAAAACATTAAATTATTCACTTCGTTTTAGATTTGTTTAGCTAAAATGTTATACATTCAAATGACTGAATATTCTGTAATTAAAACATAGCCTTTATGCTACTTTGAGCCAATTTGCTAAACATTATGGTTGGCCTTTTAATATAACGATAATGATGAATATAAGCATGACCTGAGAATAAGGTTTCAATTTTTTAGTTATATAGGAATGGTTAAACCCGTTCCTGACTAAAATACATATAATCGGATGATGACTAAACCAAAACACATGTGCGTTAAGTATTGAAACGGGCGTATGGCACGCCCGTTGGTTTTATAAATATGTTAACCGTTATAAAATAACGTATAGAAAGTCAAGTGATCACATTTCAAATATCAAGTTGATAGTATTGATCTGGTGATTATTTATGGGTGGCAATAAAAAGACAGTATTACTCATCCATATGAATAGTCTCTGCACTTTTATTTCCATTATGCTAATGCCTTACTGAATTATGAAGCATTTTTTAAGCATCCAACTTTAGCTAGATTAATGGTTTATTGTTTTCTACATCTTCAATATATAAAAGCGTATTATCAATGGCGTAGTAACTGCGTTTGTTATGATTAACATCAGTAACCCACCGGAAAACGCCCGCGTCTGCCAGTGTTGAACAGTATTCCCGAAATGTAGATTTTCCGCAAATATGAAGCAATGCGGCCTCTTTTATTTTAGCAGGGTTCTTGGTCGTACTAACTTTTAACAGGTTCCTGGTTCCTCTTAATAACAAAACCGTGTCATCGTGAGTAATAATTCTGATGTTATCCGTAGCTAGATAATAAATGTAATGTGCAATACGGTGATGTTTTAATTCTGAATAAAACCAGGAGAAGTTTTGCTCTTTTCTCACTTGCTCAAACATCTTTTGAAAAACAACGACCTGATCCATCAGGATAATAACCTCTTGTTAGTTGTGAGACTGCGTAGTGTGCACGATCGGTTTTACCACTTCAATCTGGTCTGTCCTTTGGCTGTGATATGTACAAAGTGTGAAAGGGGGATTACCTGAATTCTCCCGGTGAGCATTTTGTAATGGACCAGCTCCGGTACAAACGCTGTTGTGGGTTCAGATTATAACATTCTGTCTAAGGGGCGGGATAAAGGTGAAATTAGGGGGCATGGAAGATGACTTTATAACCTTGCTCACCCCAGTGTTGTAAAAGTTCGTTTTGCCTTCTCGTTGGTGCCATGCCTGTCCAGACAATTAATGTTTGCGTCGGGAACAGTTCCGGGCGCGGCGATTCAATGGGATCAGCAAGAACAGAAATGTGCCATCCTGACAATGATAAACGCCATGCTTCCAGCCACAATCGTGCTCTCTCTTCAACATTCCACGCCATCAGAATGGCTTCTTTACCGGGCTTACGGCGCATTTCGAAAAGCGAGGCTGCTGCGTATTCAATTAATGCGCCGTCAAACATACTGCTCATAATGCGGGAGGTGTTGTGATCAAGCACGAGACGCTGGCGAACAGGAAGGTAAACATGATTAATCAATTGATCTACTGGGTACTCTCGGCCCAGTGAAATAATTCTCGCGCGTAGTTTGGCAGGATTAGCCATACGAAGAATTGACATCATCTCTTCTTGCAGGCGGCTCCAGTCATCTTCCGTATCCTGGCTGGTGGTTTCCAGTAATGCTTTAACTTTGCCTACAGGGACGCCATTACTTATCCAACGCTTGATCTCTTCGATGCGTTGTATGTCTTCTTCATCAAAGAGTCGGTGTCCGCCTTCACTGCGCTGTGGTTTTAACAAACCGTAGCGGCGTTGCCAGGCCCGGAGAGTGACAGGATTAATCCCGCAACGTTCAGCAACATCACCAATGCTGTAATAAGCCACAATTCCTCCTTGCGGTCACAAATCTCCGTCGCCTGTACACGACCCAATAATACTTTGTACAATATACGCTAAAATTGTACAAAGTATAAATAAGATTTCAGCTAAATTGAATGAAACATTATTTTTAATGTGGATTAAATTTAAACATAACGTATTCATTTTCACGATGATTTTCAGAAATCATACGAAATAATGTGCTGGAAATTATTTTTTCTCCGGCCACGCAACTGAAGGGATACCATTCAATTTAGCTTTCGCAAACAGATCTCCCTGAAACATCTCAATTCCTGCAGATTCAAGCCACATCCACTCTTCTGGTGTTGTCACACCCATAGCAGAGACTTGAATTTCAAGTGATGTACAGCATTTTATGATCGCTTGAATAATTGCCTGCCGTGGCCCGCTTTTATGAACATTGGTAATCAATTCCTGACTGATTTTAATTCTGTCAGGCTGGAAGCGTGACAGGAGTAACAAACCGGCAAAACCTGCGCCAAAATGATCAATTGCTACACTGATACCGGCAGCCTTAAGCGATTTAATCGCTTCTGCAAACTCATCAAACCGAGATATGACTTCACTTTCAGTAAATTCAACGATGATTTGTTCAGGCACCAGAGCATTGGCCTTTATTTCATCAAGTAAAAAAGAGACTGCGTCAGGTTCGTTAACCAGGGTCATAGGTAATAGATTGATTGAAATCATTTTATCACCGAGCTCAAGTGCGTGTGCCATCGCGAATGCAAGCGCCTTACTTTTGAGATCCGCTGTATAGATTTCCCCGTCTTTACGCTGCCCAACCGCTATAGCTGATGGGCTATCTTCATTTTTTTGCACAATGGCTTCAAAAGCGATTATCCGCCGCGATAAGGGATCGACAATAGGATGAAAGGCAAAGTGGTCGTTTATAGTTGGTGAAAGGGTACAGGAATCAAGTTCTTTATCAGATCCGTCAGCGATAAAAAGCCAGGAGTCTTCGGCAGGGATCTCGAAATAGGTTGCTTGTTCGGTTGCAAGGACAAAAGTACGAAAAAATTGCAGCGCTCTGTCATCATAAGTTAGCTGAAATTTTGATGTGCCTTTGTCGAATACGGCCTGTAAAACGTCATCTCGCTCGTGCAGGCGCAAATCAAATAATTCCATTCCCGCTTTGCCAAAACGGCGAGCAGGCGCGTAATCGCACATCAGCTTAACAATATTATAGTGCCGTGGATCCTGGCATATAGCCCGATATATCATTTTAACCTGTTCTTCCGGACCTTCCAGAAGCTGGAAAAAATGAGAACCATTAAACAGTAAGATCCCTGTTACGTCAGACTGCATGTTCCTGCGATTTGCTATCGAAACCATTTCTTCGATTTTTTTGACAGGTTCGTCGTCACGTATATGGCTACGATAAATAAGGGTGGTAAGCATTAACTGTCCAGGGTAATGGGAGAGGCGAGAGTAAGACGGTAACAGACATATCTTCCGGTGTCTTTCTTTTAATACCAAAACATAACTGTTTCTTTACATTGATAAAAAATGGAAAAAGTTGAAGATGAGTTGGCGAAAATTCTTGTATAGGTTGTTATTTAAATGATGCAATATTTTTTATCATAACCTGTTGTTTTGTATGTATTAGCACTAAATGCAAAAAATTAATTTATCATTTTGTACACATATTTCGTACAAGTTTGCTATTGTTACCTCACTTAACATTGATTAACATTTTTAACAGAGGCGTAGCATGCATCAAAATTCAGTGACTTTAGATTCTGCGGGAGCAATCACTCGTTACTTTGCAAAAGCTAACTTGCCTACTCAGCAGGAAACTCTCGGGGAAATTGTGACTGAGATTTTGAAAGATGGACGTAATCTGAGTCGAAAGTCGCTTTGTGCCAAACTTCTAGGCAGACTGGAACAAGCGACAGGGGAAGAGGAACAGAAACATTATAATGCACTAATTGGGTTGCTTTTTGAATAATGCAACAGCCTGATTATTTAACAGGTTAGCTATGAAGTCGTTATGAAGACATCTGATAATGAAAGTACAAAATATGAAATTACTGGCCAGGCGGTGCTCCAGATACTGCGCATGAAGATAAATTTTTCGTTGCAGACTCTTATTAAGCAATTACTCGTAATGAAATCTGTTGAGGAAAATGCTTTCCGACGAGATTTAATTGACAGCATAATTCGTGATTTTAGTAACAGTGATACAGGAGGGCCAAACAGAAGAACAGCGATAACTGACAATAAAAGTATTTTCAATGGTAAGAAAATAAACAGAATACATTAAAATTTCATAAGTAAGATGAGAGGTTACTATGCTTGAAGATACTACTATTCATAATGCAATAGCTGATAAAGCGTTATCAAGTTACTTTCGCAGTTCGGGTAATTTGTTAGAAGAAGAGTCAGCTGTGTTAGGGCAGGCTGTCACCAATTTAATGCTTTCAGGCGATAATGTTAATAATAAAAATATTATCTTAAGTCTGATACACTCCCTGGAAACAACAAATGATATCCTCAAAGCTGATGTGATCAGAAAAACACTGGAAATCGTGTTGCGATACACAGCGGATGATATGTGACTTTTAATTATTAAGTATAAATTTATAGAAAACTCATTCATCTTATTTTTGTCTGTCGCTTTAGACTATACACAGCATAATTTTATTGGGTTAATATTTCTACGAGGCTGACATGAATAATTCAATCCCAGAGAGATTTATTTTGCAATGTGCTTTGTTTAAAAATCTCGAGAGGGAGGTGTTCATGACGCATGGGTATGTTGATAGTTATATTATTGATCAGGCTTTACGCTTGCGTTTAAAAGATGAAACCAGTGTGATTCTTTCTGACCTCTATCTGCAAATATTGCAGTACATTGAAATGCATAAGACTACACTAACGGATATCATTATTAATGACAGGGAATCCGTGATCTCTTAGAACTTGAGTAAGGTTATAGAATAAACATCAGCTGTATTACCATGCTGGTGCAAAGTGAGCATTTCAGGCGTTATGCTTTCTTAATATGTCCGCAATATCAGGTGTCAAGAATGGAGAGTTCTCGCTCTCCATTCTTGACACCTGATATCCCGCCTAATTTATTTTATCCTATCTACATTATGCTCAATAATTAATGGGTTAGATCAAGATGGAGAAAATTTTATCTTCGGCGTGGATATTTCTTATGCTCTCTACCATGCTCTCTGTAGATGCCAGCGCGAGCGAATGAATGGCATTTTCATGTATTAAACCCTTTGGCCGGGACAAGCAAATGCGCAATACACTCATACCCATCCTCGTTGCGATATGCTTGTTTATAACCGGTGTCGCTATTTTGAACATCCAGCTCTGGTATTCCGCAAAAGCAGAGTACCTGGCGGGAGCGAGATATGCCGCCAACAATATCAATCATATACTTGAAGAAGCGTCACAGGCGACTCAAACAGCGGTTAACATTGCCGGGAAGGAATGCGACCTCGAGGAGCAATATCAGCTTGGCACTGAAGCAGCTCTGAAACCTCACCTGCGCACAATCATCATTCTCAAACAGGGAACGGTCTGGTGTACATCCTTACCGGGGAATCGGGTCCTGCTGTCTCGTATTCCTGTTGTCCCGGACAGTAATTTACTGTTGGCTCCGGCAATCGACACCGTTAATAGATTACCTATCCTGCTCTATCAGAGCCAATTTGCAGATACGCGCATTTTGGTTACGATAAGTGATCAGCATATTCGCGGGGCGCTTAATGTACCCTTGAAAGGGGTAAGGTATGTATTACGCGTGGCGGATGACATTATTGGACCTACGGGTGATGTGATGACGCTTAATGGACATTATCCCTATACCGAGAAGGTTCACTCCACAAAATATCATTTCACTATTATCTTTAACCCGCCACCACTCTTTAGCTTCTACAGACTTATCGATAAAGGCTTTGGGATATTGATATTTATTCTGTTAATCGCCTGCGCCGCTGCTTTGCTGCTTGATAGGTATTTCAATAAAAGCGCAACGCCTGAAGAGATCCTGCGACGGGCTATAAATAATGGGGAGATCGTCCCTTTTTACCAACCTGTGGTAAATGGTCGGGAAGGGACATTGCGGGGAGTTGAGGTGTTAGCCCGCTGGAAACAACCTCACGGTGGATATATATCACCCGCGGCATTTATTCCACTTGCTGAAAAATCCGGATTAATCGTTCCGCTTACGCAAAGCCTGATGAATCAGGTTGCCAGACAGATGAACGCTATCTCGAGTAAACTGCCGGAGGGTTTTCATATTGGAATTAATTTTAGCGCCTCGCATATTATTTCGCCGACGTTTGTCGACGAGTGCTTAAATTACCGTGACAGTTTTACCCGCCGCGATTTAAACCTCGTTCTGGAAGTCACCGAGCGTGAGCCATTAAATGTTGATGAAAGTCTGGTTCAGCGGTTGAACATTCTGCATGAAAATGGTTTTGTCATCGCGCTGGATGATTTCGGTACTGGCTACTCAGGGCTTTCTTATCTGCATGACCTGCATATTGATTATATCAAAATTGATCACAGTTTCGTTGGCCGCGTCAACGCAGACCCAGAATCAACCCGAATTCTGGATTGTGTATTGGATCTGGCGCGTAAACTTTCGATCAGTATCGTCGCTGAAGGTGTCGAAACGAAAGAACAACTTGATTATCTGAACCAAAATAATATCACATTTCAGCAGGGTTATTATTTCTATAAACCTGTTACATACATCGACCTGGTCAAAATTATCCTTTCTAAACCGAAGGTGAAGGTTGTGGTTGAGTGAAAATTGATCAGCAAGGCCATGGTGCGGTGTAATTATAGACAGCTAATTAGCTCGTTGCCTCTTGTTACTATTGTTCATTATTTTGTTTGCTATAATTGTTTGAAAGTTTTGACAGGATTGCCATTAGTAGCATGAACAATAGTAATAATCTGGATTATTTCACTCTCTATATCATCTTTTCCATTGCATTTATGCTGATCACTCTCCTGGTCATCCTTATTGCAAAACCCAGTACCGGGCTGGGAGAAGTGCTTGTGACGATAAATTTGCTTAATGCCCTTGTTTGGCTGGCGATCAATCTGGTTAATCGATTAAGGGAAAGACTCGTCAGCCACAGGGATCAGCACTAAACTTTCAGTTTCTCACTGTCAGTATGCGGCTGAATGGGTTGCTGGCAGTGAACGCCTGGGTCATTGAAGGAAAGGTATTATTGCGCAAATAGTTGTCAACCCTGGTGTTATCACAGTTGTTTTTATATATCATCGAAATAATTCCAATGGCAACTATTAATAATTTTGATGTCGAAGAGTTATTTGTTAAACAAATTCGTCACTCCAAAGTGATCAATGTCATGAAAATAAGGTGAAAAATGATAATGCTGACTTATTTATCATTTATGTATTGTCGCTGTTTATCTATTTAAATTTCTTGTGCTTTTGTTTTTGTCTTTACCCTCCGTTTTGGTAATCTGAACTCATAGGTTATTTGACCAGGAATGTTTGTTAATCCAATGAATGGATGGTTAATCTATGAAACTGAAAAAACTCCCCGGGTTTAGTTTGGGACTTATTGCTTTGGCGGTGGGTAATGCATATGCTGAACAGTTTATTCAGTACGATGAATATAAACATGCTGTGGCAATAAAAGATGGAGAAGTAAAAGATATTGATAATGCGCTAGTTATAACAACGGGTAATGGAAGTTACGGGGTATCTGTTGCAGGAGAGGGTAGCAATTTAACCATTAACAAAGGCGTCATTGTAACAACGGGTGGTTTATATCCTTCTGGCAATAGTCCTCTAAGCACAGTATATACAGCTAGCGCAGTCGTAAGTGAATATGGCGGTGCAGTTATTTTGCAGGGTAATAATACGATTGTCACAACGGGGGATTACTCAATTGGTTTGCTAAGTCAAACGAATGGAAACCTGAATACTGATACCATAATAAGAGTCAACACTGACGGTTCGGTTAACCCCCATTTATCTGACGAAGGTAATACTTTTATTGTTACTGCGGGTAATCACGCAGTCGGCGTTCTTGCTTGTGCATCTCCCGGAAGCGCGCGTGCGTGTGTATCTTCTCTTGATGAAGAAAGTACTGCCGATACAGGAAGTAATGAAAATAACGCCAAAGCAAAACTGGATATGGCAAAAGGGGAGATAACAACCCACGGAACAGAAAGTTATGCCGCTTACGCTAATGGCACTGTCGTCAAGGCGGGTAGCAAGCTTGATTATACCAATGCCAGCGTTACATTAACCGATGTTGATATTACCACGCATGGGGACAATGCTCATGCCATCGCTGCTCGCCAGGGGACTGTTTCATTTAACCAGGGAGAAATTCATACAACGGGTCCTGACGCCGCGATTGCTAAAATTTATAATGGCGGCAAGGTGACGCTGAAAAATACATCTGCAGTCGCGCATCAGGGGGCTGGAATTGTGCTGGAGTCTTCCATAAATGGTCAGGAAGCAACGGTAGATATTTTATCTGGTAGCTCACTACGGTCAGCAAATGAAATCCTCTACAATAAAAATGAGACGAGTAACGTGACCATTACGGATAGTGAGGTATCATCGGCTGCAGATGTTTTTATTAATAATATTAAAGGTCATTTGGCCATCGATGCATCTAATTCAAAAATAACGGGTTCAGCCAATCTTTCAACAGATGATAGCACTCATACCTATCTGTCGCTTTCAGATAATAGTACCTGGGATATTAAAACTGACTCAACGGTGAGCAAGCTCACGGTTGACAATAGTACGGTCTATATTTCCCGGGCAGATGGAAAGGCTTTCGAACCAACAAGATTAACAATAACTGAAAATTACGTTGGTAATAATGGCATATTGCATCTCAGAACTGAATTGGGTGATGATAATTCAGCTACGGATAAAGTCGTTATTAATGGAAATACCTCTGGAACAACCCGAGTTAAAGTTACCAATGCTGGCGGCAGCGGGGCTTACACGTTAAATGGGATAGAGATTATCAGCGTTGAGGGGGAATCAAATGGGGAATTTATTAAGGATTCGAGGATTTTCGCCGGTGCCTACGAATATTCATTAACCCGAGGTAATACCGAAGCGACCAATAAAAACTGGTATCTGACTAACTTCCAGGCAACGAGCGGCGGTGAAACAAACTCCGGAGGAAGTTCAGCGCCTACTGTTGCGCCTACCCCCGTTCTGCGCCCCGAAGCTGGAAGTTACGTCGCCAACCTGGCAGCCGCTAACACTCTTTTTGTTATGCGTCTGAACGATCGTGCAGGTGAAACGCGCTACATCGATCCTGTAACTGAACAGGAGCGTTCAAGCCGACTTTGGCTACGTCAAATTGGCGGGCATAATGCCTGGCGTGACAGCAACGGACAGTTGAGAACGACCTCGCATCGCTACGTCTCGCAGTTAGGGGCGGAGCTGTTAACCGGTGGTTTTACCGACAGTGACAGTTGGCGTTTGGGAGTGATGGCTGGTTATGCCCGCGACTACAACTCAACTCATTCCAGCGTGTCGGATTATCGTTCGAAAGGGAGTGTCAGAGGCTATAGCGCAGGGCTGTATGCCACCTGGTTTGCCGATGACATCAGTAAAAAAGGCGCATACATTGACGCCTGGGCGCAATATAGCTGGTTTAAAAACTCGGTGAAAGGAGATGAATTAGCCTATGAATCCTATAGCGCGAAAGGTGCAACCGTCTCGCTGGAAGCGGGTTACGGTTTTGCCCTGAATAAATCCTTTGGTCTGGAAGCGGCGAAATATACGTGGATCTTCCAGCCACAGGCACAGGCTATCTGGATGGGCGTCGATCATAATGCGCACACGGAAGCCAATGGCTCACGTATTGAGAATGACGCAAATAACAACTTCCAGACCCGACTTGGTTTCCGCACCTTTATTCGTACTCAGGAGAAAAACAGCGGTCCTCACGGTGACGACTTTGAACCTTTTGTTGAAATGAACTGGATCCATAACAGTAAAGATTTTGCTGTCTCAATGAATGGTGTGAAAGTCGAACAAGACGGGGCGCGTAATCTGGGGGAAATTAAACTTGGCGTAAATGGCAACCTGAATCCGGCGGCCAGTGTCTGGGGTAATGTGGGCGTGCAGCTGGGTGATAATGGCTACAATGACACCGCAGTGATGGTGGGCCTGAAATATAAGTTCTGATCCCGCCATTAGCTAAAAAACCGCGTCGATTTCATCGACGCGGTAACATATTAAATATTATTTTTTGCCGATAGTACGCATGGTGTCATCAATTGCCGTGATCAACAGCATTTGCGGGTCTTTAGCGCAAACCTGATTCAGTTTTTCTACCACTTTGGCGCTCAGTTCCGGAGATTGCTCAATTTTTAAATCACGGCTGGCAACGCTGGCATTACCCATTACCGCAACAATTTCTGCAACCTGTGCGCTGTCAGTTTTTGCCATTTCGTTGGCTTCTGCGCAAGTAATATAGGTTTCTGACGGCAAACCGTTTTTAATATTGTAGTCCTGCGCCCAGGTCATTGGTGCGAAAACAAACAGACCCGCCAGTAAAGCAAATTTTTTCATCATCATTCCTTATTTCATTTTACCCAGAATTGCACCACCCGTACCGCCAATCACGGCACCTTTAATCGCCCCTTCGAGGCCATTTCCGGTCAGAACGCCAGTGACAGCACCAACGGCGGCACCCACTTTTGCACCTTTACGCGCATTTTTACCGTCGCGGCCTTTTTCTGTTACTGCACCAACACCAGCGCCAACAGCTGCACCTTTCAGTACGCCATTAACACCATTGCCAGTAAGTAAACCAACGCCTGCGCCTAGCAATGCACCTTTCGTGGTGCGATTCATATCCGCCATCGCTGGCGTGGAGCAGAACAATGCTGAGATAAGCCCGAAGGCAAGTATTTTTTTCTTCAACTTAGATGTCCGGTATTAAGTAAGTTGCACACACAATAATTTCGTCTTCAATTAAGATCGGCTTAACTAAAGAACGCTCGCTATTATTCAGATAATTCAAAATGAGCGTGACTGTGATGATAGGAATTATGTTTTTTACGGGAATAAGAATAATCTCAAATGAGAAATAACTCATTGATTGACAATATTTTTATTCAAGAAGTGTCATTGAGTGTTAATACAATGTTGTAAAGGTAAGATAATCTGATTTATGAATATTATTGTGTGATTTTTATGTGAGCAGAAAATATTCATCAGCAATGATTACATTAGTCATTTTATTTTGTCGACGGCCTCATTGTCGAAAAATAAGCGTACAACAGTATTATCAGAAAAGAGTGATTTTTTATCCAACTACACTTCAGCGCACTGCGTTTAAAAAATGCCTCTTTCTTATGCGGGATATCATTATTTCATCATGATGTCTTTGGTGAGCGGTGAACACAATACACTTGCGCTGTCTCTTCAGGAGCAATCCCCTGGTCTGGTGCCTGCGGGCTGATGTTGCAGCAGAGCTAAGGTCGCTTAGACGCTACTATCATTTATCCAATGGCATGGAATCGAAATTAGTCGATACCCGCAGTATATATCGTGAACTGGGCGCAACGCTGAGTTACAACATGCGTCTGGGGAACGGCATGGAAGTTGAGCCGTGGCTGAAGGTGGCTGTGCGCAAAGAATTTGTCGATGATAACCGGGTGAAAGTGAATAATGACGGTAATTTTGTCAATAATTTGTCGGGCAGACGTGGAATATATCAGGCAGGTATTAAAGCCTCATTCAGCAGTTCGTTAAGCGGGCATCTCGGGGTGGGGTATAGTGTAGTGGTCAAGTAATATTGGCCACGGTTTTACAGTAAAAACGGTATCTGTTCTCTGATTCTTCCGGCGTCAACCCACCGTTGTAATGGTGAGGCCTGACGCTATTGTAA